>PWUQ01000068.1 GCA_003563585.1 Candidatus Parvarchaeota archaeon | reverse complement strand
TTGCTTTTTCCTCTAAAACATTTATCCCAGAATAGAGCCATTTTATTTTTTCAACTTCTTCTTTGTTTATAGGTTTCTCAACAAGTTTTTTCAGTGTCATTCTCCACCACCCAATATTTCTAAAGCCCTTTCAGCCATTTTAATCATGATAGGGTTTATCAGTTTTAATTCTTCCATCTCTTTTAAAGACACCCATTTATAATCACAATGTTCTTTGCATAATTTTATATTCTTGCTTTTTGGTCTGCATAAATAAGAAATTGTTAGAATTTCTTTCCCTTTTATTGTTTTAATCATACCTGAAATTAATTGACATATTATTTCTACTTCTATATTAGCTTCTTCCATCACTTCTCTCTTAATGCAATCTTCGAAATTTTCATTTTCTTCAAGTCTACCTGCTGGAAAAGTCCACTTTCCCTTCGTTCTTTTTCCATAAAAATCTGAATATTTTAATACAAGGAAATTATCTTCTTTATCAAAAATCACAGCTTGTTGTATGGCATCCATATTATATATACAAATTCATTATTTATAAAATATTTACAAAATATAATAATAATCTTAAAGTAGTAAAAAATATAAAACCCTACTTATTTGTTACTATATGGGAAGAAAAAGAAAATATTCTACTAAATATATGTTAGAAGCTTTAACATATGTAATAAATGACATGAAAGAAAATGGTATAAAAACAAGCCAAAGAAATTACGATAAATATATAAGCAATATTGATGGATTGCCAGATAAATTTTCGGATGGTTTACCAAATAGAAGATATATAGCAGATTGGATTGGTTGGCAAAATGCTTTGGATATTATAGGTTCAAAAAAATCACCTAAACTACATTACACAAAAGAAGAGATGTTGGGTTGTATAGAAAATATTTTTGTAAAATATGATGGATATGTCAAATTAAAAAAAGATTATGATAGAGCAAGAATAAGATGGATAGACGAAGATCCAGAACTTAAAATACCTACAAGTGAAACAATTGAAAGAAATTTAGGTTGGGAAAATGCTTTGAACGAATTAGATATAAAAATATGTAGAGGTAAAATTGGAAGACAAGGATATACAAAAAAAGAAATGTTGGATTCCTTAGAGAATATAATTATAAAATATGATATAAGAACCAAAAATGACTATAATATAGCAAGAAAAGAAGAGATTGAGGAAAATGAAGATATATCAATTCCTACAAGTGAAACAATTGAAAAAAAGATTGGATGGAAAAAAGCTTTTAAAGAATTGGGTTATGAAAAAATAATTGACAAAAAATTATCCAAAAAAAAGCGTAGAAAAAAAAGAAGAATTAATAATAAAAAGTCTAAAAAAGAAAAAAAGAAAAAAATTCATGTAAAAAAGAAACGTGAAGGATTTTTCTGTAAAGATTGTGGTTCTTTGATAAAAATAGATAGTGATATTAGATACTGCGGTAAATGCGATGTTTAATTTTAAAAATGTCATAAATTCTTTTATTTCTATAATATTATATTTAACTGAGAAATAAAAACGATAAGCCCAGGACGAGATTTGCACTCGTGACCTTCGCCTTTCTGGAAATCCCTTCTCTTTGTTATTTTAAGAAAAGACGTTACCAAGGCGACGCTCTACTGACTAAGCCACCTGGGCTTAAAATTTAAACAACCATTTGATTTAAAAAATTATTGTTAAATATAAAATAGATAAACCACGAAAAAATAAATCAAAAGTGCGAGCACGTCTTTTATTGTCGTGACTAGAGGTCCAGAAGTTATAGCAGGGTCAATATCAATTAAACTGCTTAAAAATGGAATTGCGAATCCTAAAAAAACGGCGACTATAGAAATCAAAACCGTGCTTACGAAAAGCACAAATGCGAGATATAAATCTCCTGGAAACATTATGTACGAAGAACCCGCTATTGTAGCTCCTAAAACGATTCCTAAAATTAAACCAGTTATCATGTCAAGGAAAAACAAACGCATAACTCTTTCTTTATATTTAGGTTCATCTATAGAAAAAGTTCTCGCAAATATAGTTGATGTTTGAGCGCCTATGTTACCGCCGGTTGCCATGAGCACAGGTATAAAAACTGCAAGAGCAGGAACAGTAACAATTGCCGCCTCGTAATTCTTGATTATGCCTCCAGCAAGAAAAACTCCTACAAAAACGCATGCAATAAGCCAACCAATTCTTTCCTTGATTATTTTGAATATATGTTTGAAATTTATTTCTATTTTTTCATCGGATTTTATTATATTGACTACACGATTTATATTATGATTTTTGTCCCATTTCAAATTATCAAGCAAATCTTCTGAGAGAACAACACCTAAAAGTTTTTTGTCTTTGTCAACGACAGGAACCTCAGATATTTTATGTCCAACAACTACACTTACAGCATTAACAAGAGTTGATTTTTCATTTACAAAATAGCATCTTTTCTTCATCAATTTTTTCAGTTTTTTGCTTGGAGTTTGCAAAAATATTTCCCTCAAATCAACAATTCCAACAAGTTTTTTTGAATCATCTAATATGTATATTATATGACTTATTTTTGAAGGGTTTGTGAGTTTTTTCCATTCTTTCAGTGCTTCTTTGACGGTGCTGTCTTCATCCATCGTAATATATCCAGATGTCATTAAGTTCGTAATTCTTTTTGGCATAACATTTAGAATAATTATAAGTATAAAAGATTTGTTTGTTCATTTTGTATTTCAATTGTTTTGTTTTTTGAGAAAAACCCTTTTGAAATATTGATTTTATTTGTTGAAACTTTGAAATATTCAGAAAGAAGTTTCAAAAGTTCTTTGTTGGCTTTGTTTTTCTCGGGAACTGATTTTAGCTTAATCTTAAATTCATTTTCATTTATTTTTTCAATTGATTGTTCAGATGAATTCGGAACAACCTTTACTTTTATTTTCATATAAAATCAAATATCCTTTTCTGCTGAAGAATTATACTTTGTTTTCTATATTCTTCAATTGAAAGAGTAAGTTTTGAATCTACATAATCTATTGCTTCGTTTAAAGTTTGAAATTTAACTGGATTCTGTTTCATGGCATTTCTCGCATTCTCACGCACTTGCCAAACACCCAGCGGCACAACATATCCTTCTGAGATTTCCCTAAAAACGACAACTCTCGCTTGAATTTTCATTTGATTCATGGCTTCGCAAACAGCGAATCTGGCAGCATAATAACCCCCACCTTCTTTATTTGCATAGGTTTTTCTTCCTTCAAAAGGTTCATATTCATCAAGAATGAATGTTTCTTTTGCATTTTTAGCCCAGCTTGAACCTGGCGCCCACGCTTCAAAATTTTCGTATTCCCATCTTCCCGGCATCAAAAGAATTATGAATTTATTGTCCAGATATTTAGATTCATATACATAATAATTATTGATTTGTTTGTATTCTTTTATCTGATTAATCATTTCTTTTGCAAGCATGTCGTCAATTGCAGTTATACTCCATCTTGTCGGAACCATTTTTTTGTCTTTTTGTTTTCCCAATGCTCCGCTAGTTAGAATATTTGTTATGTAATAAATGTCATAATTTTTGTAAAGCATATTGATTTGATTAACTGCTCTTAAATCATCGCTTACAACATTTTCAACTTTTCTTGGTATTCTTGGATTTTCAATTACTTTTAATTTTTGTAAATCTGCAGAGGGTCCCATTGGCTGTGTTATATCTGAAAAACTTACGCTATACTTTGGTTCTTTTTTA
>PWUQ01000092.1 GCA_003563585.1 Candidatus Parvarchaeota archaeon | reverse complement strand
TACAGATATTTTAAAATTAAATACTGCTGAATTATATTACTTAACTGGGAAGAGCACTATGGCTTCCGCGTCTGATTTAATAAATCTTGGCCCAAACATAATCCATTTAACGAGGGGTGAAAAAGGGGCTTATGTTTTTTACGGCAAAAAAAGAAATTATTTAAAAATACCTGTCTCAGAACCAAAGAAATTTGTTGATAAAATTGGTGTTGGAGACGTTTATACTTCTGCTTTTGTTATAAGATATAGAGAAACAGAAGACATAATAGAATCTGTTTATTATGCTGCTGCAGCTGCTTCTTTTTGTGTTGAAAAAGAAGGAGATAAAGGAATAGCTGGAACTAAAAAATTAGAAAAAAAATTCCAGACACTAAAAGATATATTCCTTATTTAAAAATTGATTATTCTTTTTTTGAGGTCATTTCTTCATCTACTTTTTGCATAGCTTGTTCAACTATTTCTTCTTCTGTTTGTTTTTTTGCTTTTGAACCTTTATCTTTTTTAGTTATCCTCGGTCTTGATTTTTTTGGCCTCTCTCCCTTTTTTCTAGGACGTTTTTCTTTTATGCTTTCTTTTTTTTCTTCGAGAATTCCTCTTTCTTTAAATATTTCTTTAACTTTTTCAGAAGATGCATTTTTTTCTATATTTAATTTTTCTGGCGTCATCTGTAAATGATTTATATTACATTTTCTCCTTTTTACATTTCCATCAATCAAAACAAATGTATCATCTACTATATCTAATATAACAATTTTTTTACCCTTTTCTTTTCCTTTATTTTTGATACATAATCTTCCAATTTCAATCATTTTTAATCACCTAATCCCATTTTCTTAGATACACACCCTTTAAAGATTTATTTAATATTATGGATGAAGCAAATGAAAATATAATAAAAGTTCCCAACCATCCTATCTCATTCCCAATAAAAGGGATGTTAAATGGTAAAGTTAAGAACGTTCTTTTTTCAGGCCTTATCTCAATTTCATTATCTCCGACACTTTCTGCAATTTCTTCTTGTTTTCCAATTAGTTCAATTCCTACTTCCTGATTATTTATAAATATTTCACAATCATTTTTTTGAACTTCTACTTCAAAGATTTCTTTTCCTTCAAAAGTTTCATTTAAATTTAAACACTCTGATTCTATTATACCAGAACCAGAAACAATTACATCTATATTTGAACCCACCATAATTGGATTAAATGCAAACATACTGCCTAAAAAATAAAAAACTATTATATATGGCAAAAATGTAAATATCATAGGTTTAAATTGTTGTTTCATTAATGTAAAATTGAGATTTATTATTTCCTCTTGTTTTTTTCTAAATTCCTTACTGGTATGTTCGAGTCCTTTTATTTCTTCCTGCATTTTTTTAATTTTTTCTCGAGATTTATCAACAAACTTTTCATTAATCAAAAGTTTATTTATTAATTGAGTCATAACAGATAGTCCGATTGCAATTAAGACAATAATCCATAAATCTCCTATCATTTTAACCCATCACCTTTCTTAGCGCTGGACTCATTTCTTCCATATGCGCTTTCTTTATATTCTCATAAAATTGATATATGATTATAACTGTTAGCATTATACCCGTTCCTCTACTCAAAGCACCGAATAAGTCTGCTAAAACTGCAAGTGCTCCTATCGTAAATCCTCCTAAAATTGCGAGTGGAACAATATATCGTTTCAATACTTTTTCAAGTATTCTTTTATCTCTTCTAAACCCGGGAATACTCAATCCCGAACCTAATATCTGATCCGCTACATCACTTGGACCTGTCTTGCTGACATTTAGCCATAAGTACGAAAAGAATACCGCACCACCTATCATAAGGAAACTATAAAATAGAATCGACCTAAGTGCTACACTAGTAAGTCCTGTTTGAAATATATCTAGTAATGTTGGTGGGTGTAAATACATGGCTATTCCAGAAACTGCTTCTTGTCCTTCGAAAGTACCTAATATT
Organism: Candidatus Parvarchaeota archaeon; assembly: GCA_003563585.1. Taxonomy (GTDB): domain Archaea; phylum Nanobdellota; class Nanobdellia; order CSSed11-243R1; family CSSed11-243R1; genus CSSed11-243R1. The sequence goes on along the minus strand of PWUQ01000092.1, from coordinate 1,758 downwards.
GGATAACCTGCATTGAACATCATGAGTGCCCAAATTTGCAGACTAACGATTAGTGCTGAAACTAAAATAACAGGCATAACAGATGTATAGAACCATTTAATAGGCCATTTCATACCAAAACCCCTAACTCTTCCGAATGAAAGAGGTATATTTATCTGTACACCTGAAAAATAAACAGCTATCAAAAATACAATTACTGTTGCAACAATCGAAATGAACGGCCAAAATGCAAGAGCTGAATTACCTTGAGAGATTAAAGTAATTATTCTTGGAACTGCACCTGTTGGTACATGCATCCTTGGGTCCATAGTAGGTGAAAAAGCCTTTACAAAAAGTTCTCTTGCAACTCCTGCTGCGATAAAAAGAGATATACCTGAGCCTATACCCCACTTACTTGTAACTTCGTCTAAGAATAAAAGCATTAAACCAGCTACAATCAACTGAATTATTAAAATAGATATATTAAACATTGTAGGAGTTGCTGGTGGCAATGCTCCCGACAAAACATATGCCGCATTTTCAAATACAATAAAAAATACGGAAAACATCTTTTGATAAGCTTGATATTTTCTTTTTCCATCTGGCGTTTTCAAATCTATTTTTATTACATCAGCACCTACTAAAAGTTGAAGCATAATCGATCCTGTAACAATTGGACCAATACCTAATGATATAAGAGAACCAAAATTTGCTGCAAGTAATATGGCAAGTGTTTCAAACTGCGCCACGTAATCTGGAGCTAATCCATACAAAGGTGTTAAAGAAAGAACAAAATATAGTAATAAAGCTACACCTGTCCAGATAAGTTTTTCTTTTAAAGATAATTTTTTTAGTGGTTTCGAAACTTCTGGAAAATTCGCAAAAATTTCTTCTAATTTAAATTCCATCTTTATTCACTTATTATTTTTCCGCCAGCCTTTTCTACTTTTTCTTTCGCGCTTTTGGTAAAATTATCAGTTTTTATTATAAGTTTATTTCTAATCTGTCCTTTAGCAAGTAATTTATCATATCCTAATTTTTTCAAATCTATTTCATTGCCTATTTTATAAGAAAGCTTATCTAAATCTCCCACATTTATAGTTTTTGGGTGAAAATTTTTAACCTTTTTTATGCTTGTGAATCCTTTATCTTTTTTAATTGATGGTTCTGAACGTAATTTTGTTTTTTTATGTCCTGCTCTTTTACCATATCCTGCCTTTCCTCTTCCGCCACGATTTCCTGCTCCCCTAGCTCTTTTACTATTCCCTCTACTTGTAGATATTCCTCTAATTTTTCTAAATTTTTTTGTTTTTCTTCTCATTTTAAATCATCCTCTTCAAAAGAGCATTTATATCTTTGCCTCTATAACCAAATGAGCCTCCAACTGAATACGGTAATTTTGTTCCTTTAATTTCAAATCCTTTTCTTGGAGGTTTTAATCTAAAAAATGGTTTCACACCAGGTATTTCTTTAATTTTGAGATTATTATTTAAAAGTTCGTTTGCCACTTTGTCGAAAGATTTTCCAATTTTATCTTTCAAATATTCTTCAGTTAATTTTTTATTCCCTGGTAATTTTGCTCGTTTTTTTAACAGTAGTGATAATGTTTCTGGATCTATTTCTCCCCATGTTACATATCTTTCTATTTTCCTCAAAATGCCGACATATTCTTTAGTTGTAGGAATAATAGTACAATGATGTTTTCTGTAAAGTCTTAGATATTTAAAAGTATCTCTTACTTCTTTCTTCAAATTCGCTTTTCCTTTCAACCTTATAACT
>PWUQ01000041.1 GCA_003563585.1 Candidatus Parvarchaeota archaeon | reverse complement strand
TTTTGAAGCACTCACAAAAAAAAGAATAGAATTAATAAAAACAGTAATGGAAAGAGAACCAAGTTCAATAAGAGAGCTTGCGACAATTGTTGACAGAGATGTAAAAAATGTTTTCAATGATTTAAAGATTTTAAAAAGAATGAGACTAGTGAAATTTATTAAAAAAGGAAGGTGTTCCAAACCAAGAATTAGAAAAAAAATTATTGTATTTTCATTTAAAAAAAGGTGATAAATAATGGCTAAAGACAAAAAGAAAAAAATTACACTAAAAGTTGCCGAGGCGCATCAAGATGATGTAGGCAAAGGAATTGTAAGATTAGACACATCAATTATGAAAGAACTGGGAGTATCTCCAGGAGATGTTGTCGAAATAGCAGGAGAAAAAACCTCTGTAGCAATTGCGGACAGAGCATATCCTGCAGACATAGGATTAAAAATAATAAGAATGGATGGACTTGGAAGATATAATTCAAAAGCAGGTGTGGGAGAACAAGTAGAAGTATCGAAAGCAGAAGCAAAACCCGCAACAACGATATCAATAGCACCAGCACAGAAAGGAATGATTATAAGGATAAATCCAGAAACAGCAAAAAAAGCACTTCTAGGAAGAGCACTCTCAAAAGGAGACATAATAACTCTAGGTGGAACCAGAAGAAGAAGACAAACATTTTCGGGAAGTCCTTTTGAAGAAATATTTAGAATGATGGAAGAAGGTTCCAGCATGGGTTCTGGTATGGGATTTGGGATAGGAGATATAAAATTTGCAGTCGTTAATACAAATCCGAAACAATCTGTTATTGTAACTAGTGATACAGTTGTTAAAGTTTCCTCGAAACCTGTAGAAATAACAGAACAAAAAGTTCCAATGGTTTCTTATGAAGACATAGGAGGACTTTCAGATGCAGTGGAAAAAATAAGAGAAATGGTGGAAGTTCCACTTAAACACCCAGAACTTTTTGAGAGACTAGGAATAGAACCTCCAAAAGGTGTCCTTCTTCACGGACCCCCAGGAACAGGAAAAACACTTCTGGCAAGAGCTGTTGCTAACGAAGCAGATGCTCATTTCATATCCATAGACGGACCTGAAGTAGTAAGCAAATGGGTAGGAGAATCAGAGAAAAAACTGCGTTCTATATTTGAAGAAGCGGAAAAGAATTCTCCAGCAATAATTTTCATAGACGAAATAGATGCAATTGCACCAAAAAGAGAAGAAGCTTCAGGAGAAGTCGAGAGAAGACTGGTAGCACAACTTCTTGCAACTATGGATGGTATGAAATCAAGAGGCAAGGTTGTTGTTATAGGTGCAACAAATCGTCCAAACAGCGTGGATCAGGCATTAAGACGCCCAGGAAGATTTGACAGAGAATTAGAAATAGGAATCCCCGACAGAAAAGGAAGACTCGAAATATTAAAAATCCACACAAGAAACATGCCACTAACAAAAGATATTGATTTGAAACGGTTAGCAGACAGAACACATGGATATGCTGGCGCTGACGTTGAAGCACTATGTAAGGAAGCAGCTATGCATTCACTAAAGCGGATACTTCCAGAAGTAAAATCTCATATGAGAGAAGGAGAAAAAGTTCCGAAAAATATTTTAGAAAAAATAATAGTTACATCGGACGATTTCAAGGAAGGACTCAAACTTGTAAGGCCTTCTGCAATGAGAGAAGTTCTTATCGAAACTCCAAAAGTGAATTGGAATGATGTCGGTGGACTAGAAGACATGAAAACAAAACTAAGAGAAGCAATAGAACTTCCAATCAAAAAACCTGAAGTTTTCAAGAGGATAGGTATAGAACCTCCAAAAGGAATATTGCTCATGGGTCCCCCAGGATGTGGAAAAACACTTCTCGCAAGAGCGGTGGCAAATGAAAGCGAAGCAAATTTCATATCAGTAAAAGGACCAGAACTATTCAGCAAATGGGTAGGAGAATCAGAAAAAGCAATAAGAGAAATTTTCAGGAGAGCAAGACAAGTGGCTCCGTGCATAATCTTTTTTGATGAAATCGATTCACTCACACCCAGAAGAGGAAGTTCACAGGGAAGCAATGTTTCAGAAAAAGTAGTGGCGCAATTACTTACCGAAATGGATGGTTTGGAAGACTTGACGGATGTTGTTGTGATAGCTGCAACAAACAGACCAGATATGATGGATTCTGCACTATTACGTCCAGGAAGATTCGACAGGATAATTTTAACACCACCTCCAGACAAGGAAGCAAGAGAAAAAATATTTGAAGTGCATACAAGAGGAATGCCAATTTCAAAAGAAATTGATTTGAAAAGCTTTGCAGAAAGAACTGAAAGTTACTCAGGCGCTGAAATTGAAGCTATATGCAGAGAAGCCGGAATGAATGCTTTAAGAGAAAGCATGGATGCAAAAGAAGTAACTGCGGAACATTTTGAAAAGGCTTTCGAAGAAATTGGACCAAGCTTGAGAAAAGAAGATGTAGAGATATATAGCAATTTTGCGGATAGTTTCAAAAGCTCCAGATCAGAGATTCCTCCAAAGTCTGCATCATACTTTGGATAATTTTTCTCTTTCTTTTTTTGTTTTTTATTTTTACAATAATTTATTAAGCAAAAGATGATAGAAATAAATATGTCTCAAGAAGAAAAGCTTTACAGCACAATTCTTTCAAAAGAACTAACCTGGGAAGGTTTGATTAGAGATATTGTTGTTAGTGAAAATTTAAATCCTTGGGATATAGACATATCTAAACTCACAAAAAAATATATGAAAGCTCTCAGGGAAATGAAAGAAACAGACATAAGAATATCAGGAAAATTTTTACTTGCGGCGGCAATTCTCCTGAAAATGAAATCAGATTATTTAATAAAAAAAGAAGAAGAACCAAAGGAAGAAAAAACAGAAGAAAAAATAGAGTACGATGAAAACTACAAACTTCAACCAAACATACCATTACCGAAAGAGAGAAAAGTAACTCTAAACGAATTAATTTCATCGCTTCAAAAAGCACTTGTAGTTAACAAAAGAAGAAAAGTAAAAAGACAAGAAAGAAAGGTAGATGTTAAATTAGATATAAAGAAAGTAGATTTGGGAGAAAAAGTTGCTGAATTATATAAAAAAATTGTGGGTTTCTTCCAAAAATTTAAAAAACACGAATTAACCTTTTCAACATTAACTCCTTCTGAAGAAAAAGAAGATATAATATGGACTTTCATACCACTTATGCATTTAGCAAATAGGGGAAAAATAGAATTGAATCAAAAGGAAAATTTTGGTGAAATATATGTCAGAAAACGAAAATAAAAAAGAAAGAAGAAAGGCAAAAATAGAAGCTCTTCTATTCGCTACAAACGGACTAACAATTAAGGAAATCTCTAAAAGAACAGGAATAGAAAAAAAAGAAATAGAAATTTTACTCGAGGAACTGGAAGCAGAACACCTAGCTGATTCAAAAGGTGTTCATGTTCTAAAAGAAGGAGATATTTGGAAAATGTCCATAAAACCAGAACATACACCAGATTTAAGAGATATACTTCCTCCTGAAATGCCAAAAAGCCTTATGAAAACACTTGCAGTTATAGCTTCAAAAAGACCTGTCAGACAATCAATAATAATTAAAATCAGAAGTAATAAAGCATACAATCATGTAAAAAATTTAGAAAAAATGGGATTCATAGCAACAGAAAAGCAAGGAAGAACTAGAATAATAGATTTAACTGAAAAATTTTTTAAATATTTTCAAATTTCGGAATCAGAACTAAAGAAAA
>PWUQ01000037.1 GCA_003563585.1 Candidatus Parvarchaeota archaeon | reverse complement strand
TCATATTAACGACAACGAATTCTCCAAGTTCTAAACCCTTATTTAAATTATAATACAAATTTCTAAGAGAAATTTTGCCGAATATTTCTTTCAAATTTCCATTTATCTTCATAACGCATTCTTTCTTTTTGAGAATTAAATTTTTCTATCTCCTTTTTCAAATTTTTTATTTGAAATTTTATTTTATCTTCCCAACAAATATCAAGTTTATTTTCTTTTAATTTATTAAGTTTTGATAGTTCATTTTGTTTCAATTCTGGAAAAAGAGCCTGAGGTCCAAGGGAATAATATTTTCTTTCAACTTTATTTCCCCAAGTAAAATCTCCTTCTTCCTTCCTCATATTAACGACAACGAATTCTCCAAGTTCTAAACCCTTATTTAAATTATAATACAAATTTCTAAGAGAAATTTTGCCGAATATTTCTTTATATATTTTATATATCTCGTATCCATAACTAGTTTTTTTATATTTTAGTATACTAGCTATTTTTTCTCGTATATCTGTTTTTAATGGACGTCCTTTTGGCATAAAAGTTAAACAATTTTTCTGTTTATATATTTTAGATATTAATTAAAACAAAAATTTCTCTCCCAACTATATGGTCTTCTCTATATTCTTTAATAGGAAAATTAATTTTGTTCAATGAATATAAAGACAAACCAGAACCCTTACATATCCTCTTTATGTCACAAGAAATTCTCCTACTCTGTGTTTTTATGGTGGGCGCAGTAAAAGATATTTTACCTCCTCTTTTTACAAATCTTTTAACATTTTTCAAAACATCTATGATTAATATCTCAAAATCACAAATCATTTTGTTTGCTTTTTTATAATCTGGAACTTTTTTTAATAGAACTCCCAAAGAAGGCTCTGTTGCAATGCCATCAACAATTTTCAATTTAACTTTTCTAGAATCCTCACGAGATATAGTGTAATTTGATTTTATATTATAATTTTTTTTCAGCCAAGACACATTTTCTTTAGCACCCTCTACTGCGGATTCTTCTACATCTATACCAATAACATTTATGTTTTGCAGGAGAGCTTCTTGTAATATAGTTCCAACACCACAAAAAGGATCTAAAAGAATCTCGTTATGCTTGACTTGCGAAAGATTTATCAGTATTTTAGAAAGTCTTGGAGAAATTGCAAGTTCGGCCCTTCTCACGGGCTTTTCCATATCCCTTCTCTCAATTTCTTTCGAATCGCAAACACTTTTTATTATACCGAAATGATGTTTTTTTCCTTTGAATATGAAATAAGTCTTATCCATCTTTGATATTTTTGTGGGGCTTCCGATTGCAAAAGTTTTATCTTGTTTCTCTATAGTTTTTCTGATGCGTTTAAAGATACCTTTGAGTTTTTCATTTCTAAATTTTTTCTTTATTTTAGAATACAAGTTTTCTGAAGCGCTGCGTCCAGCGAAATTCAAAATAGAATATGTAAATTTTAACTCTTCTTCTTTGTATATATCGTTTTTATCTATATAATTGAAAATATCTTCCAGTCCACCAGAACAATAAACTTTACCAACAGATGTTGCCCCACCCAACTCTCGCATTATTTTATTAAAATTAACCACAGAATCTGTTTCAATCATAAGGGCGTTTCTATGCGAATCAAAGCTTTTTATTTTCATATGGTTTTTTTCAAAATATTAAAAAATCTCTGCTTTAGAAAGTTCGACATTTCTCCCAAGCACGAAAAGGATTCTCATACAATAAAAAAACAGGCAAAGCTTTTAGATATTTCCATCCAATAAAAAACAAACATTTTTATATGTTTGATTTAAATTAAGACTTGGTGGTGCTTGATTATGATGAAAATTCCAGTTGTTGAAATTATTGAAAAAATTAAAAATAAAACTAGTATGGATGATGAGAAAATAAAGCAAAAAATAGAAGAAAAAGAAAAAGAGTTATCTGGTTTGGTTTCTAAAGAGGGTGCAGCACATATAGTTGCGAATGAATTTGGTATAAAATTATTTAAACAAAAAGAGAGCGGGCTTTTCAAATTAAAAGATATTGCACCCGGTTTGAAAACAGCCTCGTTTGTTGCAAGGGCTCTAAATATAGAAACACCAAGAACTTTCAAAAAAGAAGATAGAGAAGGAAAAGTATGCTCATTTTTAGTGGGTGATGGAACAGGTAAATTAAGAGTTGTTATGTGGGACACAAATCACATAAAACTAATAGAGGAAGGAGAGCTAAGCGAAGGAGACATACTAAAAATTACTAATTGTTATATTAAAGAAGGATATTACGGACTGGAATGTCACACACGTTCTTCAAGTGAAATTATAATTAACCCAGACATTCCAGAAGCAAAGGACATACCTCCAATAGACAAGCTCATGGAATTTAGTGAAAGAGTAAAAATAATGGATATAACAGAACCTGGCACATATGAAATAAGAGGTGCTGTGGTAGACATAGCAGACAAAGAACCTTTTTTTGAAGTTTGTCCGGAATGCAGAAAAAGTATGAAAGAAGGAACATGTCCAAATCATGGTGAAATAAAACCAAAACATTCTATGTTTATATCAACAGTTTTTGATGATAGCACAGGAAATATGAGAGTTGTATTTTTTGGGAATCAAGCAGAGAAAGTTTTAGATATGTCTGTAGAAGAGGCAAAAAAATTAGCAGAAGATAATAATGACCCAACATATCCTATAAATAATAAAAAAATGGATGTGCTTGGTAAGGAACTGATTATAGAAGGAAGAGTTTCTCAAAATGATTTTTCTGGGGATCTTGAGATGATTGGAAGAAAAGTAATAAAACCAAATCCAGTCGAAGAATCTGAAAGAGTCAAAGAAGAAATAGAAAATGAAAATTAAAATACACACACCACTTTATTCGACTGAAAATTCAGAAAAAATTAAAAATGCATTAGAAGAGATATTCCCAATAAAATTCCAAATTAAAAAAGACAAAATAGTCGGAAATTCTAAAGACATAAAAGTACTTTCTAAGATAAGAGAAAAAATTCAAAAAGAAAGAATAAAAAACACAGCTCTTTTTTTAATTGAAAATAATAAAAGAGATAACGAATCTAAATTCGAATTAAATAAACAAACTACTATGATAGGAAAAGTACACTTTGTTGAAGAAGAGTATGCACTTGGAAATATCGTAGTTGAATTTAATGATTCTGAGAAAGTAGAAGAATATTTTTCTACTTAACACCTTTAACTAACTTGACGCCGATATCCCAATAAAGCACAGTAGCACCTTCAACTACCTTATCTTTATATTCTTCAGGAATTTCAACTTCAAAAGTTTCGTAAGATTCCAAATCCATTACATTTGCTTTTTCTCCGGAAAAAGAGATTACTTGAGCATTCCTTTTGTCTATAATTGGAACTTCCACCCTAGAATCTGCGGAAGAAACCATAGAACGTCTCTTTCCATCAATCACTCCACCTGCTTCAAGCCTTACTTTTGGCGCACCATGTTTGCCAGGCTTTGAATGTGTTGTTGAAATGACTTTGCAAACATCTCCATCAATTATAACAAAACTTCCTTTTTTTAAATCGTTCATAGTAGCGTATTTCTTTTCCATGTTTATTTCACCTAGACATGTTTTATTAAGTTTTTGTTGCGAGCTTTATGTCCACACCTTTTACTGTAGTGCGTCCTCCGTGCTTTGCCAACTTAACCGCTTTTTTGGAAATTTCTTCCGCATATTCATTGAGCACATTTCTCAATTCTTTTTTTGCACTTTCACTAACTCTTTTAGCGCCCGCGTTCCTTATTATTCTGTCCATGGCCGCTAATGCCAAAGAAGCCATTTTTACACCTCCCACGTTTTTTTATCATTTTAATAGAACTTATTCACTTTTATTTCTTTTCAATTAATCTTATATCGCAAAATAGCTGCAAATCCACCAAGTTCTCTCAATTGGACACCTTCCTGAGTTTCTTCAGAGATTATATTAACTTCTGTGCCAAAATCCTTCGCAATCTCTGAGAATTCTTCTATTTTTTCTTCTTCCAATGATTCAGAAAGTAAAAGCTTTTCAACAGCCCCAAGTTTTAGATTTTTTTTAACTTCTGCTTCCCCATAAGAAGCTAATCCACTCTCTTTTGCGAGATTTCTCAAAAACTCATCAACCAAATTTTTTTCCGCTATGATTTCTTCTTTTTCTAGAACATCCTCGCTTTTTACAACGAGTTCTTTGACTCCATGTTCTCCCGTATTGCTTATATCTTTAATTGTTATTATTTTGTTCTTATATTTTGTTGGCAGAAAAGGTCCGTTACTAAAATCCTCTTTCGCAGGCCCAGGCCCCCCAACAAGTATTCCTCTCAAATTTTTTATTTCATCAAAACATTTTCCTGCTCTGTCTCCAATCTTTTTGAAAAATCTTTTAATCTGTTCCTCACGCTCTCTTTGAAATCTACGAGAGCTTTGTCCCCCAGCTTTAAATTTACCCATAACATTTGAAGACATTTCTTGTAGCGTGATTATGTTGGTTCCTTTAAGAAGCGCAACTGACGCATTTCTGTGGTCTAAAACCAGAAGTCCGTATGCGTATTTTGCTTCAAGCATTTCTTTTAGAGGTTCAAGCACAAATTCAGAATCACACCTATACAATCGCACATTTAATTTTTCTGGGGGGTGTATAGCCCATAATTGAAAATCATTTTTACCTTCCTCTGAAGAAACATTTCCAGAGAAAAGAACCATTCCATTTTCTGGAGTTTTTTTATATTTTTTCAGTTCCGCAACCATCTTTTCCAATGCTGTCTGAACATTTTTTCTAACTGTTTTTGATTTTATATTTGATGCAGTCTCTGCCTCAGACGCTATTTGATTTTTTACAGAATCAAGATTTTGTCCTGATGGAACATAAACACTAACAAGTTCTGTATGCCTACCTTTGATTTTTTCAAGTTTATTTACAAGTTTTTTTAACTTATATTTTTCATCCATATTTTCACTCAATAATATTATGCATTTTTTTCAAATCTTTTTCAAAAATTTTCAATTCATCAGGAATTTCAACATTTTTAATTTCGGAATTTAAACCCATCCCTTTTTCTTTTTTAGTTTTCCATATTCCTGAATTTAATTCTATTAAATCTTTACTCAAATTCAATAAGGAATTTTCTGTATTTTCTTCTTGAGGAAACAATTCGATATGGATAGAATCTTTGGAAAACATTTCTAACCATATTTTTTCTGTTATGAACGGACATATCGGCGCGAGCAATTTCAGCGTTTTTTTAAGAACCATTCTAAGTGTTTTTATTGCGGCATTTTTTTCTTTAATAGAAAAGAAATTATCTCGGTTATATGCTCTAGATTTAACAAGTTCTAAATAATGGTCTGCAAAAAAATTCCACGAAAAGTTTTTTATTTCGTTAGCAGGAATAAAAAAGTTAAAATTTTTATAACCTTCATCACATTTTTTAATTGTCCTATTTAATTCTGCTAAAATCCATTTATCAGATTCCTGCAATTCAAAATCCTCCCCTTCCATTTCAAACATGGATATAAATCTGGAAAGATTCCACAATTTAGTCAAGAATTTTTGAGAAGCATCCATACGTTCTTCTGAATACCTAAAATCATTTCCTACCGAAGTTTCAGATGCGCACCAAAATCTAAAAGCGTCTGCGCCATATTTTTCAAGCACAGGCATAGGCTCTATTATGTTTCCAACAGATTTACTCATCTTTTTTCCATCTTCATCCACACCATGCCCATTTATGAATACATGTTCAAAAGCAGGAGCTTCAAGCAATTGATAAGTTTTTAACAACGAATAATAAAGCCAACTTCTAATTATGTCTTTTCCTTGATTCCGCAAAGAGCAAGGAAAACTTCTTTCAAATAGTTCTGGAAATCTTTTGTATCCTGTTATAAATAATTCAGTTATTGAAGAATCCATCCAAGTGTCAAAAGTCCGTTCGTCTCCATAAAATTCTTTAGAGCCACATTCACATATAGCATATTCTGGAGGGGAATCTTTCCAAGGCTGATAATATTCACCTGGCTTCGGAAGCCATGGTTTCTTACAACCTTCACAATACCACACAGGAATTTCCGTTCCGTAATAACGTCTTCTGGAGATAACCCAATCTCTTGAAACAGAATTTATCCAATCCAAAAGATTTTGTTTATATTCTTTTGGATGAAATTTTATTTTATCTACAATTTTTTTCAAACTCTCTTTAAACTTAACCTGTTTGAGATAATATTCAGGCATTGCAACAAATTCAACATTTGTTTTACACCTCCAGCAAACAGGAGTCCGATGATTTATTTTTTCCGATTTTACAAAAAACTCAGAAGATTTCAAATCTTCAATTATTTTTTTTCTAGCATCTAAAACAGTCAAACCATTATATTTTCCAGATTTTTCACTCATATTTCCTTCTTTGTCAATCAATATTTTTTCAGGCAGGTTTAATTCCATTATTGTCCGTATATCATTGTAATCTCCGTAAGAACAAAGCATCATTAAACCAGTGCCAAATTCTTGTTTTGCAGAAGGGTGAGATAAGATAGGAACTTCATCGTTGTACAGAGGAATTTTTGCTTTTTTACCTTCAAGATTTTTATAACGTTCGTCTTCTGGATTATAAAGTATTGCCGCGCATGCACCTAATAGTTCTGGACGCGTTGTTGCAATCTCTAATTTTTTCCCTTCCTCAGTTTCAAAATTCAAATAAACCAAATCTGTACTTTTATCCTCGTATTCTATTTCCGCATCAGCAATAGTCGTGCCACAACTAATGCAATAATTATTCGGTTTTGTGTCTTCGTAAATAAGTCCTTTGTTCCAAAGTTCAATAAAAGTGGACTGCGTTATTTTTCTGTAATATGGCTTATCTGTTTCATAATAAAAATCTCCATCATACTCTGCGACAACACCCATCTTTTTAGCAATATTTGTAACTTCTCCACCAATTTTTTCTGCCCATTGTGCAGTCAATTCTATAAATTCTTTTCTGGGTGTTTCATGCATTTTTATTTTGTGATGTTTCTCAACCGAAACTTCCATAGGTAAACCGTTTCTATCTGAACACCATGGAAGAAGAACCTCAAAACCTCTCATTCTTTGAATTCTTGCTATCATATCCAAAAATGAATACGCACCCGCACCTCCAACATGCCACTTAGCATTTGCGGTGGGTGGTGGAGTATCTACAGTAAAAATATCTTTTTTTGTTTCAGGATTAAATTTGAAATTTTTAGATTTAATCCATTTATCAAAAAGTTCTCTTTCAAATTCGGGCTTCCATCTCTTTTCTTTAATCATATTTAACAAAACAGAAACAATTCTTAAATAACTTTTCTTTTAGTAACGTTTTTAATAAATAAAACATTATCTTTTTCATGAGTTGGCTCTTCGCAGCATTTACACTTATACCTATAATATTTCTTAAATTTATGTTAGGGAGTATGCTTAAAGGAATCCCTGGACTTCTGATAAAATTAGGAATAGGATTTGGAGCTGCGTTTGGTGCGGCAGCAGTTTCAGGGGCGTGTCCACCATTAGGATTAGTGTTAATTGTTTTTGCTATAATAATAGGAGAATTTTTTGGTGCGCTTGGAGCATTTTTAGGACCAAGATTGCCTTGGATTGGAGCTGCAATAGAACCTGCAGTAGCACCAATAGCAGGAAGCCTTTACTTAATTTTAATTCTAACAGTAGTGCTTTTCATACTCCACATACTATCAATACTTGCGATAATACCTGTTATTGGTACAATAATTATGATAGCAAATTTGGCAATTCCAATTATTATACTTGCTATAATATGGACTTCATACACAGGAGCAATTGGAGGCATATCTGATTGTCTTGGTGATGTTGGTTTGATAAGCATACCAGGGATAAGAGGAGATGTTGGTATTGGCATTTGAACTCAAATGTCCCAAATGCAATAGAAAAAGAAAATTCATTCCTAGAAATAAAAAAAATTTAAGAAATAAAAGACTTCAATGTTTTTTCTGTGGGAAAAATTTTTCAGTAAAACAAGGATTATAATCCCGCATCCTTTTTTAATTTTTTAGCAACATCCGTTTTCTCCCATGAAAATATGTTTCTTCCAAAATGTCCATACGCGGAAGTTTTTTTATAAACAGGATTTCTCAAATTTAATGTTTTTATTATACCTATTGGAGACATGTCAAAATTATTTTTAACTAAATCAAGAATTTTTTCTTCAGAAATTTTGTTTGTCCCTTTTGTATCAATCATCACAGAAACGGGTTTTGAAACACCAATAGCATATGCAATCTGTATTTCAAACTTATCTGATAAACCAGCAGCAACCACATTTTTTGCAATGTATCTAGCCATATAAGATGCAGAACGGTCAACCTTTGATGGGTCTTTACCCGAAAAAGCCCCTCCTCCATGAGAACCTACACCACCATACGCATCAACAATTATTTTTCTACCAGTTAAACCTGTGTCTCCTGGGGGGCCGCCTATAACAAATCTTCCTGTAGGGTTTATGAAATACTTTGTTTTTTTATCTACTAAATCACCACAAACAGGGCGGATTACTTTTTCGATAATTTTATCCTTTATTGTCTTATTTTTAATGTTAGGGTCATGCTGGGTAGACACAACAACAGTATCAACTCTTTTTGGCTGTCCATCCTCATATTCAACAGTTACCTGAGATTTTCCATCTGGTCTAACCCATAGAAGTATTTTTTCTTTTCTTACTTTTGCAAGCCTCATAGTCAATTTATGTGCCAACGTTATAGGAAGAGGCATCAACTCTTTTGTTTCATTCGTTGCGTATCCATAAACAAGTCCTTGGTCTCCCGCACCCAAATCTTCTTTTACAACACCTCTTGCTATATCTGGAGATTGTTCATGTAAAGCGACTAAAACTGCGCATGAATCAAAGTCAAAACCATATTTTGGATTAGAGTACCCAACATTTTTTACAACATCTCTCGCCATTCTTTGAACATCCACATAACCTTTTGTGGTTACCTCGCCAGCTACGATAATCAATCCACGTGTTGCAAGAGTTTCAACGGCAACTCTTGAATATGGGTCTTGTTTAATTAATTCATCCAAAATAGCATCAGAAATTTGATCACAAATTTTATCCGGGTGTCCTTCAGTTACGGACTCTGATGTGATTAATCTTTTCATGTTTTAAATAAAAGTTAACTTTTTAAATAAACATTACTATTTTTCAAATATGGCCCGGTAGCTTAGTCTGGTGGAGCGCAATCCAAAAGATAATGGATGTTCAAACGCCTGATAAGCGTGAGGTCGAGAGTTCAAATCTCTCCTGGGCCATAATTCTAATTTCTAAATAAATTTTAAAATCTAAAAAAGAAAAAACTATTGAGGATTTTCCTGTTGTTCAGAAAATTCCCCCAATCTAAATTGTCTGCTAAATGCAACATTTTCAAATTCTTCTACTTCGTCTTTCTCCATTCTCCCACCTGCCAAAGCTATGTTACTTGAAAAATCTCTTTGTTTATATACACTCATCTACTTCGAAATGGATTTAACAAAACTTGTTTTACAGTATATACTTCTAATCCCTATTTTTGAGTGAAATATATTTTTTCTCAATTTCTTCAATATCTATACTCTCAATTAAAATTTCTGGATTTTTTATTTTATGTCCCTTCTCCATACCAACTTTAAGTTCGCTCCACATCAATTCCCTATCTATATTAAGTATTTTCCAAAGCTTTTCGGATATAGATGGAACAAATGGGCGCATAAAAACAGCAAAAGCTTTTACTAGTTGCATGGAAGTATAAATTGTCGCATCCTTTTTTTCATCATTTTTCCAAGGTTCTCTCTGTTGGAAATATGTGTTAGCTTCTCTACAAAGATTAATAATCATGTCAATAGCATCTTTTATATTTCCTGCTTCAAGTATCTCCGCAACAACAGATTCAGTTACATGTATTCTATCTATGAGCGCTTTGTCCGCATCATCCAATTCTGCTTTAGGAATCTCCAAATTATAATTTTTATCTAAAAATTGAAGTGTCCTATTAACAAAATTACATAAATCTCCAATTAAGACCATGTTTATTGTTTTATTGAGTTCTTTCCATGAGAATGAAGTATCTTTTGATTCTGGTCTGTCATATAACAAATAGAATCTCCAGTATGGTGCAGAAAGAATTTCCAAAGCATCATCCATAAAAATACCAACATTTCTGCTTTTTGAAAACTTTTCATTACCTATCCAATTCAAATACTCTGTTGCAGACACTATGTCTGGTAGATGATATCCTTGTTCCGAAGCCATTAATTGAGCTGGAAAGAAGATAGTATGAAAAGGTATGTTGTCCTTTGCCATAGTATATATTTGTTTTACATTATCTCCAAACCAGAATTCTTTCCACTTTTCAGGATTGTCTTTATCCAAGAAATATTCTTTAGTCGCAGAAACATATCCAAGCGCCGCTTCCGCCCAAACATAAATTATTTTATCCTCCGCTCCCATGAATGGTGCATGTATGCCCCATTTCAAATCTCTTGTAACCGCTCTTGGTTTTAATCCCTCTCTTAAAAAATTATTTGTCATATTTAGAACGTTTTTACTCCATCCATCTTTTCTACTATCCACAAATTTTTTTATCTCAGGTTGGAGTTTTTCCAAATCCAAAAACCAATGTTTTGTTTCTTTAAAACTTATATTTGATTTGTTGCAAATTTTGCATTTTGGGTCTTTTAACTCTTCAGCTTCCAAAAGAGTTCCACATTTTTCACACTGATTTCCTTTTGCATACGAATATTCACACTTTGGACAAACTCCTTCTATAAATGCATCAGCGAGAAAAACGTTGCAATCATTACAAAAAGCCCGCTCTTCTTTTTTTGTTATTATGTTTCCCGCTTTTTCCATTTGCAAATAAATTTCTTCCACGAAATCTTTATGGTTTTCAGATTCTGTGTGGGTGTAATTATCAAATTCGATATTAAAATTTTCAATTAATTTTTTTAAATAATTATGATTTTTTTCGAGAAGTGATTTAACTTCTATACCTCTTTTAGCAGCTTCGAATTCAGCACGTGTTCCATGCGTATCTGTTCCTGAAACATAAAGTGTGTCATACTCCCTCATTTTATAATATCTTGAAAAGACGTCTCCTGATAAAAGAGAAGACATTAAATTCCCTAAATGTGGCATCGAATATCCATAAGGCCAAGCACTACAAATCAAAATTTTTTTTATTGAAAATCACCAAAACTAATCAAAAATTATAGAATTAAATACTTAAGGTTTTTTATTTGTATTCGCGTAATTTCTTAACGTCTCTTGTGAACTCTGCTGCAGAAAAAGGAATATAATCATCATCCATATTTTTTGAATCTATTTTCCCAACAAGCTTTCCATTTTCAACTACATATGATTCTTCGTCTAATTTATACAAAAAACTTCCTTTTTCAAATCTCTCAATTTTTTCAGCGTGCTTTTCAAGAAATTCAACTTCCCAATCTTTTTCAATAATATCATCAGCCCAATCAAATTCAGTAATTTTCATTTCTCCGCCATTTTCTGTATAACCTATTTTATCCTTTCCTGCTCTATACACTCTAATATTTTTTCCATCGCGACTTTTGAATTCTTCATAGAGCAATAAATTTTCTTTTCTCATGAGTAATAAAATCAGTTAATGTTTATATGAATTTCTATTTTTGTTTATACTTCTCGAAGCCAGCCAATAGTATTTCAGAAATTTCTTGTTTGTTTGGTAATTCATTAAGCATAAAAGAGTTGCAATTCAAATAATCTATCAATTCTTCTGCTTTTGATTTTGGATTATAAAAAATATTCCAAAATCCATCTTCTTTAAAACCAACATATATTAGACTAACATCTTTTTCTCCAATTTTATAGCCAATACATTTACCACTTTTTTTATTTCCTACGACAGAAAGTTCTACATTTTTTTCAAAAATATCTTCATTTTTTTTATATGTAAAATTAAATAAAACTTCTCGATTTTCTTTTTGACGTCTCCCAAATGCAATAATCTCTCTTTCTATGGCATCCATTTCTTCAAAAGTTAATTCGTTTTTTTCATCATAATTATTATTGCAATTATGACAGTCATATTCAGTCATTTTTTATCACCATACAATTTAAACTTTTTAATGTTTATATTCTTTTTTTAAATCTGAAAAACGTTTCTAGTAAAGATTATAAAAAATCAAATTTATCTGATATACATGACAGAAAAGAAAACACAAGGATTAACTGTAAAAAAAGAAAATTTTAGTGAATGGTATCCTGAAGTAATTCAAAAATCAGAACTTGCGGATTATTCAATGGTAAGTGGTTGTATAATTTACAGACCATATAGTTATTCCATGTGGGAAAAAGTTAAATCAGTTTTAAATTCAGAATTTAAAAAATTAAATGTTAAGAATGCTTATTTTCCATTGTTGATTCCCGAATCTTTGTTTAATAAAGAAAAAGAACACGTCGAAGGTTTTAATCCAGAAGTTGCGTGGGTTACAAAAGGAGGAAATTCTGAACTCGATGAACCTCTTGCAATACGTCCAACCAGCGAAACAATAATCTACGATTCTTATTCGAAGTGGATTCATTCATGGAGAGATTTACCATTAAAATTAAATCAATGGTGCAATATTATCAGATGGGAATTTCGACATCCAAGACCATTTTTAAGAGGCAGAGAATTCTTATGGCAAGAAGGACACACAGTTTTTTCAAATAAAGAAGAAGCAGAAAAAGAATGCACTGATATACTGGACATTTATTATAAATTTGTAAAAGAATATATGGCACTAGAAGGAACTAAATCATTAAAGACAGATAAAGAAAAATTCGCCGGAGCTGTTTATTCCAAGTCATTAGAGTATATGATGCCTGACGGAAAAATGATTCAGGGGCCAGATACACATTTTGACGGACAAAAATTTGCAAAAGCATATGACATAAAATTTCTAGATAAAAATTCAGAAAAAAAATATGTTTATCAAAATACTTGGGGATTCAGCACTAGAATGCTCGGAGTAATGTTTGCAATGCACGGGGATGACAAAGGGTTAATAATACCACCGAAAATTGCGCCAACTCAAATAGTGATTGTTCCAATTTACAAAGAAGAAAATAAAAAAGAAGTAATTAAACACGCAAAAGAAATTTCAAAACAATTAAACAAATTCAGAGTTCATTTAGACGACAGAGATGAATACACACCAGGATGGAAATTCAATGAATGGGAATTGAAAGGAGTGCCATTGAGAATAGAAATCGGACCCAAAGACATAAAAGAAAAATCTGTTGTAGTCGTTCGAAGAGACACAGGAAAAAAAGAAAAAACAAAAATCAAAGAATTAAAAGAAAAAACACCAAATCTTCTTGAAAACATTCAGGAAAATCTTTACAAAAAATCCAAAAAATTTTTGGATGAACACACAAAAGAAGCAAAAGATTACAAAGAAATTAAAAAATTTGTGAAACAAGGAAGAGTTCTTGTAAAATGGTGTGGATGTGTTGAATGCGAAAATAAAGTTAAAGATGAAACCGGAGCAAAAACAACTGGAATGCCTCTCGATAACATAAACGCAAAAGGCGAATGCGCTATATGTAAAAAACCGGCAAAGTATAATGTTTATTTTGCAAAATCATATTAATTTTTTATAAAGAAATTTTGTCTTTTACTTGTAAATTTTATCATGGTGTTCATATTCTATGAATTCAACAACTCTTTCTTTTTCATGTATCACAAAAAGTAAAACAAAATGTCCAATATGTACTCTATATCTTCCTTTTAATATATTTTTTAATGGCTTGTAAACATGAGGATTTTTTAATATTTGCTTTATTTTTTTTCTGACTGCTTCGAATTGTACTCTATCTTTTTTCTTTAATTTTTTAAGTTTTTTAGTTATATGAGTATAATCTACTCTATAATCTACCAAT
>PWUQ01000007.1 GCA_003563585.1 Candidatus Parvarchaeota archaeon | reverse complement strand
TCAATTAAAGCAGAATCTTCTTCATGTTCTCTTTTTCCTGGAAGATAAGGCGGGTTGAAAATTATAATGTCAAATCTTTCATCTTTAACTGGTTCAAACAAATTTCCTTTTCTAAAATCAATTTTTATTCCATACTTTTCTGCATTTTTTTGAGAGCATTTAACTGCTTTTTCATTTATGTCAACTCCTATAACATCTGCTCCCTGCATTGCACATAAAATTGATAAAATTCCACACCCTGTTCCAATTTCAAGGACTTTATCTCCTTCTTTAACTTTCAAGTTATCTGCAAAAAGAAAAGTGTCCTCTCTTGGATAATATACTCCTGAATCTACCTCAAAATCAAGGTTTTTATAAAATACCTTCATTAGTTTGCTTCTCGAAGTGCTTTAACGTTTTCTTTGAAACCAGATACTATTAAGGTGTCTCCTGCGTTTATTTTTTCAGAGTCATCTACTTTAAAAATCCAGTTTTTCCCTCGTTTAATGCTTATTATGTCCATTCCATATTTTGCATTTTTTCTTAGGTCTTCAACTGTTTTCTTTGCAAGTTTGGAATCTTTTCCAATTATTACTCTGTCAACAACCTCTTCTGCTTCTTTCAGTGCATCTCTTACTACTGGATGCAGTCCAATATCTCTTAAAACAATGTCTGCCATGCTGTCTGCTGCATTTGACATTCTTTCTGCAGCGGCTGCTATTCTTAAAATACCTTCAAGTTTTCCTGCATCTTTAGGATCTCTTGCTGCAACCATTGTTCGGATTTCGATCTGGTAGCGGAGTTTGTTCATTTCTTCTTCAAGTTCTTTAACTTCTTCTGCAAGCTCATCATTATTAAACAAAATTGCAGAATAAGCTAAATCTACCATTAACTCCGAGACGTTTTTCATTTCCTTTAAAATTTCCTTAACGCCTTTACCGGTTTCAACCAGTTCCTTTATGATTTCATCAACTTCGTATTTTTCTTCTCCCATTATCCTCAACTCGTATTATACTTCTAATTTATTAACCTTATCTATTGATATATTATTTGTAAAATTGACATTATTCTAAATCATCTTTGCTTACAAGCTTGACAAGGTCGTCAACCTGCTTATCTCGGTATTTTCTGGCGTTTTTTGCAAATCCTGTTTTACTTATAACTATAATCGGTGTCCTCTTTCCCACAGCATCCATTGCAATTGGTTCAAGAATACTTTTCCCTAATTTCTTTTTTCCAAGGTCAATTACTTTAACGAGATAATTTTGACTTCCTAAAGGCGTAGGGACTTTTACCTCAAGTTCATATTCATTTCCTTCTTCTATGGTTTTTTCCTTGTCAACAGTAATTTCTCGTTTTTCAAACCATCTTAAAACCTTTTCTCTAAATTCGCTTTTTAATTCACCAAGTCTCTTTTGTTTTGGTTTCTTTTCTTCTTCTGTTTTTTTATCTTTTTTAATTTCTTGTTCTTTTTCTTCATATTCTTCTGACTTTTCTTCTTTTTCACTTTTTTCTACTTCTTCACTTTTTCTTTCTTCCTCTTTTCTAATTTCTTCAATTTTCTGTTCTGCTTTTTCTTCTTCTTTTTCCACTTCCTTTACAGGTTCTTCTACATCTTTTTTAGTTTCTTTAAGCCTCTCTTCTAACAATTTTCTTGCATTTTCCTCATCAAGTTCAGGAACATACCAGCTTTTCATACTGGCTCCGTTGTGATTTACCATAATTACATTAATCAAATCTTCTAAATTTGAAAAAAGGACTCTATGTATTGGTTCAAGTTCAATTTCACTAATTATTTTCTCTTTCATAAGTTTTTCAAGCAGTTCCTTATCCTGTGGAGTAAGAAGTGAACTTATTCTTTTGCGCATTTCTTTTTCTTGACCTGGCGCATAATACAACTTCATACTTCCTCCAACTTTTCTCTTTGAACGCTTTAGTTTTTGATTGCTACATGCGTCTATCATTATAGCAGTTGCAATAATAGAATTCGTTCCGATCTTTGATGCAATCTCTATTGGAGTTGCAGGACCGTTATTTTTTATAAATTCAATTATCCTTTCGTCAAGTCTTGCCATATTGTTTAATAGTATAGTTGTGGTTTTATATCTATCGCAAAGTTATTTAATATATGTGTTGTTTTCTATCTTATGAAAAAATTAAGAGGTGAATTAATCCGGCAGACAATACATTTCAGCGGGATTTTATTTGTTATTTTATCTTATTTTGTGTCTTTTTCTTCACTTTTATATATTTTATTAGTAACTATGATAATTTCAATTCTTTTTTTGCCTATTAAAAGGAAATTCAATATTTCTTTTCTTGACAGGTTCATAAGAAAAGAAGAAAAAGATAAATTGTTTTTAAAAGGAACAGTTTTCTTTCTTCTAGGCTTAATCTTTGTACTTCTCCTTACTAACTCTGTTGAAATATTCAGAGTTTCAGCACTTGTTTTAATATTAGGAGATTCCTTTTCAACCATTATAGGAAAAACAGTTGGAAACAAGCATCTTCCATATAACAAAAGAAAAACCTTTGAAGGAACTTTTGCATTTTTTATTTTTGCATTTATTGGGGCATCTACCCAAATCCCATACTTTTATGCTTTAATTATTTCACTTTTTGCGGCATTTGTTGAGTCGCTTCCAATAAAAATAGATGATAATCTTTCAATACCTGTTTTGGTTGGTGTTTTACTATGGTTTTTATAAAAAATACTCAAAATAAAAAGGCAACTTTATGGCTTGCAGGGATTTGCTTTGTAGTTTTTGCAGTTCAACTTACTGTTTCTGGTTTTACAGAAACCTTTTTACTTAATTCTGCATTGGTCCTTTCAAGACCGTGGACTCTTGTAACTTCAATGTTTATGCATGGTGGTGGAGAGCATCTATTGTATAATATGTTTGCTCTACTTCTGTTCGGTTTTATTCTCGAAAAGTTAATTGGAACTAAGAGATTTTTAATTATTTACTTCTCAGCAGGTCTTTTTGCTGCAATTGGAGCTGTTGCTTTTTATGATGCCTCCCTTGGTGCTAGTGGTGCAATAATGGGTATTTTAGGAACATTAGCAATTTTAAAACCAAAAATGACTGTATTTGTAGGAATGATTCCCATGCCAATGTTAATGGCTGCAGTTGTCTGGATTGCAGGTGACCTTTTAAGATTATTTGTTCCTACAGGGATTGCAGCAGCAGCTCATCTTTTTGGAATGGCTCTAGGAATCGGTGTTGGAATTTACTTAAGATATGAATATGGAATTCTGTTTAAAGATAAACATTCAAAAGACGAAGATGATGAATTTGAAGAAGAGCTTGAAGACTGGGAAGATAGATGGATGTGAATGGTAGACAATCGATATTCGACAATAGACAATGGATAATCGACATTCGATAAGAGTTGCCAACTATGGATAAATCCATTATCTATGATCTAATATCGAACATCTATCAAAAATACAAAGCTTTTTAAACTCATTCTTACATATTTAATGCCACTGGCGGATAATGAAGAAAATAATCTTTGTGTCCGCGTGATGATTGCGAAAGCATGAGCTAAAACCAATAGGAGAGATACAAATGGGATTTTATAAATATATGAGACAGGCCTGGAAAAGGCCAGATACTAAAAAACAGAGAGAACGCTATATACAATGGCGTTCAGAACTTCGTTTTAACAGAATTGAGAAACCTACAAGAATTGACAGAGCAAGATCTTTAGGATATAAGGCAAAAGACGGCTTTGTTATTGTAAGGGCAAGAATAAAAAGAGGAGGAAGAAAAAGGCGACGAAAACACTGCGTCATCGTCCTCATCAAG
>PWUQ01000070.1 GCA_003563585.1 Candidatus Parvarchaeota archaeon | reverse complement strand
TTAAAATATTTAATTTTTATAGCAATAACTTTAATTTTGGTTTTGACTTTTATACCCTTTACGGAAGCTAATAATGATATAAATGAAAGTACAACCATCTATTTTTTCTGGGGTACTGGTTGTCCCTTTTGTGAAGAACAAAAATTATTTTTAGAGGAATTAGAAGAACAGTATGAAGGAAGAGTAGAATTAAAATCTTTTAATGCCCGTTTAAACAAAGAACTTCTTTTAGAAATAGGCAGTTCTTATGATATGGAGCCTTCTGGCGTCCCTACAACATTTATTGGAGAAAAGTATTGGGTTGGTTTTACTCCATATATAAGAAATCAAATTGAAACATATGTTGAAAAATGTGTTGACTATGGTTGTGATTCTTTGTATGAAATAGAAACTCATGAAAAAGAAATTACAGACACAGATTACACACCCATTGAAGATATTGAATATGAAAAAGATTTAGAAGAAACAGAAGACGAAATTATTCAAATACCTCTATTTGGTGAAATAAATTTATCTGAACAGCCTTTATTTCCTATTACATTAATGATTTCTTTCATTGATGGTTTTAATCCATGCTCTTTATGGGTTCTTACATTTCTTCTTGGGATAGTAATATACTCAGGTTCAAGAAAAAAAACAACTATAATTGGACTCACGTATCTTATAGTTACTGCTACAGTTTATGGTTTATTCATAGTTGGTTTAATAAACGTTTTTGCATACATTGGTTTTGTTGATTGGATAAGATTTATAGTTGTTTTGTTTGCATTAACTTTCGCAGCAATAAGCATTAAGGACTTCTTTTTTTACAAAAAAGGAGGAATATCTCTTGAAATACCAGATAAATTTAAACCCAATATTTTAAAAGATATGAGGAAAATAATAGACCCCAAACAATCAACTGCGTCTATTATATTTGCAACAGTAATGATGGCATTAGGAATTACACTTGTTGAATTGCCTTGCACTACAGGTTTCCCAGTTATTTGGACCGGTATTTTGGCTGCACAAGGAATAAGCATGTATTCTGCATATTTTGCATTTTTATTGATAACTTATGTGTTAGTTTACTTATCTGTTGAATTAGTAATATTTTTTGGAGCTGTTTTTACACTCAAAAAAACAAAATTCGAAGAAAAACATGGCAGATTACTTAAATTAATTGGTGGTGCAATAATGCTTGCTTTAGGACTTACATTTGCATTCAAGCCAGAATATATGGAAAATGTTACTGCTACTTTTGCAATTTTCTCTTCCGCAATCATCGGTGCTGTAGTTGTAGGTTTATTGTACGATAAATTTGTAGGATTCGATGAAGAGGAAGCTAAAAATGTTTGTGTTGCGTGTGGTATACTTGGATTAGACAAACAAAAAGAAGATAAAGAAAAAAATAATAAGGAAGAAGACAAGAAAGATGAAAATAAATAAAAAAATTTTGATTGGTTTTGGATTTTTAATTTTATTATTTATATTTATGTCTGTTTTGTTTTTAAGAGGTAGTCCTCAAACAGGAGAAAAAGAAAACGTTGAAATAGTCAAATACAATGAAGATGGACAACTTATTGTTTATTATTTTTGGGATAGAAATTGTCCCGTGTGTTCTGTACAATCTGAATTTTTAAAAGAAATTGCAGAATATTATGAAAATGAAATAGAAATAAAATCTTTTGAATTAAGAATACCAGAAAATATTCAAATTTTTCAACAGATTGGACACGCATATGATATGCGCCCAAGTGGCGTCCCTACAACATTTATTGCTAATAGATATTGGGTAGGTTTTCCAAGTACTTATCGTTCTGAAATAGAATCCAAGATAGAATTTTGTATAGAAAATGTTTGTTAAAAAAATAAAAAAAGAAAGATAAGTTATTTCTTTTTAATGTACCAGAATAATCCTACTATTATTAATACGTCCACTATTGCTATGTATAGGTATGTTATTCCACTAATTCCAAAAAACGTAATACCGTAATACCAAAATCCAAGTACTCCAATCAAATCTACTGTGAATATACCCATCAATATTTTTGCACACGTTCTTTTTGTTTTTTCCGTTTTAATCCAATTTTGCCATATTAAAAATATTAATACTAATACTGCTACTCCACTTAACCAAACAAGGAGTTCAAAATTTCCAATGTAAACACTTGTTCCAAGAATAAATCTCAAAAAATGCATAATTCCAACTATTGCAAAAATCACTATATTCAACACAAGCAAATTTTCAAGCTTTAATTCTTTACAACATTTTTTCTTTTTAGCCATAAACTCACCGAATATACAAGATTTTTAAATTTTATAAACCCACTATATTTAATAGAATTTATGATAGACAAATATATGCTACCAAAATAAAATTTTTAACTATTTATTTTTTCTTCGCTTTCTTCTGGCTGCGCGTATCTTGTCTTTAGTACCAGTTTTTCTTTTTCCTCTGCCACATTTCATAAATATTTAAAATAAGAACCTTTTATTTAACTTTCTATTCGTTATAATAAAAAAGAAATTACTGGACTCAGCAAGAAGTTCCATTCAACAAAGCCAATTAATCCGAAAACTCATTTCAACTTTATCAAAGGTTATCTTCTTGGGATATAACGAATTTTTTCAAGCAGATTCTTACATGATGAGATAAAGTCCAGACATCACGCAAAAACTGAACTGATTGCTTAATATGGATCCGCTACAGTACCCAGCTTTTTCTTACAAAGCCAACTGAATTGTCCAATAGATATACGTGTTTTTCAATCAATATAAATGTTTCTATTATCAATAAATCTATATTTTATCAAAAAAGATAAATTTATAATTTGAAGTATTGTATATCTTATAATCACTTCAAGGTTTATTGAAATGTTTGATAAAAATTTAAAAAAAATTTGTATAAGAAATTTATTTTTGGTTCTTATAGTTACACTTATGTTTTTTTCAATAGCTTATGCACATGAGCCAAAAAATATAAGTTTTTGTCAAGATATAACTGAATCTGGCGTGTATGTTTTAAATGATACACTAATTGGAAACCAACCAGGAAAAAATTATTGTATAAACATTAAAAATGAAAGTGTTATACTTGATTGCAATTTTAATTCAATTGTTGATAGTAACCGTGCAATACAAATTAATTCTGGAAGTTCAATAATAAAAAACTGCGATATTAGAAATCCTAATTATGGTATATACGTAAATTCTGCTTCAGACAATTTAATAAAAAATAATAATATTTCTGATTGTTTTGAATGCATTCTTCTTTTGGGAACTTCATATAGAAATGAAATAATAAATAACAATATTTTTCTAGGAAGAACTGGTGTTATATTACATCATTTTTCAAGAGCTGAGTTAATAAACAATGATATTTCAAACCATACTCGTGGTGGTGTAGAAACATATACTTATGCAAGAGTTAATTTGACAAATAATACTCTTTCTTATAATGGTTGGAGTGGCGCACACATTACTTCTGGTTCAGGTTTATTAATAAATAATACAGCTTCAAACAATGAAGAACACGGTTTTTATATAAATCGTTCTTACAGTTTAATAAACAATACTGCTTTGAAAATAATCAATGGGATTTATACATAGATGCTTTGATTAATGTAGAACGTTTAACAATTGGAAATTCTACTAAAAACACAACAATTTCATTGAACGGAACCCATATAAAACTTAGAAACTCACAAACACTTTTAGAAACTCCAGAGAATTTTGGAGACATAAATAATTATATACAAATTTTAAATCTTTCAGAAAATTCTTGGGCAGAATTTAATATTTATTATAAACAAGAAAATTTGGATAATATAAATGAAACTTCTAT
>PWUQ01000053.1 GCA_003563585.1 Candidatus Parvarchaeota archaeon | reverse complement strand
TTCTATTTCAACAGCACCTTCAGTATCAACATCGATTTTAGTTTTTGTTTTTTCTTCTATTTCTTTTTTCGTTTCCCCAGAAGTGCCTATTAAAACTGCAACTCTTTTTTTTGGTATTTTTAACAATTGAATCTGTTTTTCACTTTTCATACTTTAATCATCTTTTATTATCTCTTTATATATTTTTTCCGGTTCTTTTACATTAACATTTTGTTTTTTGAACCATTTTGAAATATTTTTTATATCTTTTTTTAATAATTCCTCGGCAATTGGGTGGTCTTTTAGAACCCCCTGTCCGAAATCTATGAAATATGGCTCTTCTTTATAATTTAGTATGTTATATTCACTTAAATCTCCATGAATTAAGCCTACTTTTTGATATAAATCATTAATCATATTTAAAACTTTCTTTAACCATTTTTTTGGGTTTCTTGGAGGATAATTTTTAGCAATTGGCGCCGATTTTTCATTTTCTCCTATAAAATCCATTATTAAGATGTTATTCCTCGAAATAATTGGTTTAGGCACATTTAAACCAGCCTTTTCAGCTAATTTTAGATTTTTGAACTCTTTTTGAGCCCATACATTAACTATACTCTTTTTTGTTTTTTTTATATTCTCGAACCTTCTATCTCCATTTATATATTTCCACATATTTTGAAAACTACTTGTTTCTATCCTGTAAATTTTTACTGCCACTTCTTTTCCTAAATGATTCTTTGCAAGAAAAACATTTCCTTCCTTTCCCGTTGAAATTATACCTATCAATAAATCTATATAACCGTCATTAGCGAGCTTATATATTGTTTTTTCAGTAGAGTAATCGAAAACTTCTTTATAAGTTTCAAATCTATTTTTAGACATAATTAAGAAAATAAGAGAAGAGTTTATATTCTTTTGTTTCAAAAAGTAATTAAATAGAAAATTTTTGATTTTAATAGGTGAGTTTAATTGAATACAATAACAATTGGGGGAAAAGCTGGACATGGTGTAAAGGCTGCTGCAAAGCTTGCTGCAAAAATTTTTAGCGAGATGGGTTATTACATCTTCATTTTAAATGATTATCCTTCTGTTATAAGTGGAGATCATAATTACAGCAAAATAACTTTTGATAAGAAAGAAATATATAGTTATTATAATAATTCTGATTTTCTAATCGCGCTTGACGAAAGGACTTTGAATGAACACAAATCAGAAATTAAGAAAGATGGAGTTGTTTTGTTTGACAAAAATTTATTTGAATCTAATAAAAAAAATCATTTTGGAATTCCTGCAGGAACCATTGTAAAAGAATCAGAAGGAATCGATATAATGAGAAATACAGCATTACTTGGAGCTTTTTTACATATCGCTGGAATCGATTTTCTTGTTCTCGAAAAAATATTAAAAAAAACATATCCTTCAAATTCAGATAAAAATATAGAAATAGCAAAAAAAGGATATTTATATGCAAAAGATAAGTTTAAGCAAAAATTAAAAACAGAAAAAATAGGTAAACCCAAAAAATTTTTATGTGGGAATATGTCTCTATCAGATGGAGCATTACATGCAGGACTTGAAACATATATCGCATATCCAATGACTCCAGCAACTTCGATATTACATTATTTAGCTGGAAAAAATAATGTGAAAACAATTCAACCTGAAAATGAAATATCTGTTGTTACAATGGCATTAGGCAGTTCCTATGCTGGTTCTAAAACTATGGTTGGCACTTCAGGAGGAGGATTCGCATTGATGACAGAATCAATAAGTTTTGCAGGAATTTCTGAGATACCATTAGTTATTGTTGAAAGTCAAAGAGCCGGACCTAGTACAGGAGTTCCAACATACACAGGACAATCAGATTTAAATTTTACATTAAATCCAGGACATGGAGAATTTCCTCTAGTTGTTATTGCACCGGGAACCCCAGAACAGGCTTTTTATAATGCTTCAGAAGCACTACAAATCGCTTGGAAATATCAACTCCCAGTAATTGTTTTGTTAGACAAACATTTAAGCGATAGCTCTAAAACATTTGAGATTGATAAAAAAAGAATAAAGAAGATGAATCCAAAATTATCAAAAGGTGGAAAGAATTATTTAAGATACAAATTTACAAAAGATGGAATTTCCCCACTAACTTTTCCCGGAAAAAAAGACACTATTGTAAAAGTTACAAGTTACGAACATTTAGAAAATGGAATAACAACTGAAAATAAACACGACATAAAAAAAATGTTCGATAAGCGGCTTGAAAAAATAAAAACTTTTGAAAAGGAAATGAGTAATTTAGAAACTTTCAAAGTATATGGAAAAGGAAATAATGTAATTGTTACTTGGGGTTCTTCTCTAGGCGCTGTTTTGGAAGCTGTTAAAGAAATCAAGGATGTTAAGGTTATACAGCCAATATATATGAAACCGTTTCCCCACAAAGGTATTAAAAAACATCTGAAAAAAGCAAAAAGTATTGTTTGTGTTGAAGGAAATGCTACAGCGCAACTAGCGGATTTAATTAAATTGAATACAGGAATTGAAATTAAAAATAAAGTATTAAAATATGATTCTAGAGAATTCGAACCAATTGAATTGAGAAAAGAATTAAAAAGGTGGTTCAAATGAATCTAGATACGAATGCAAAAATTACCTGGTGTCCTGGCTGCGGTGATTTTGGAATATTAAATGCTTTTAAAAGCGCTGTAAAAGAATTAATTGATGAAGGTATCAAAAAAGAAAATATAGTTATAGCTAGTGGTATTGGATGTCATGCAAAAATTGTGGACTATGTAAATGTGAATTCTTTTTATTCACTTCATGGAAGAACGATACCACCCTTAACTGGGATGAAATTAGCAAATAAAAATCTCAAATTAATTGGATTTTCAGGAGATGGTGATTGTTTAGATGAAGGAATATCACATTTAATACATGCCGCCAAAAGAAATATTGATATTACTATCATACTACATAACAACAATGTTTTTGCTCTTACTGTCGGTCAAGCAACAGCGACATCTCCAAAGGGGTTTAAAGGAAAATCCACACCTAAAGGAAGTATAGAAGAACCTCTAAATCCTATAAAATTAGTTTTGGTTTCGGGAGCTACATTTGTTGCGAGAGGTTATGCAGGTAATCTCAATCATCTAAAACAAATTATTAAGAAAGCGGTTAAACACAAAGGCTTCTCTTTTGTAGAAGTTTTACAGCCATGCGTAATTTTTAATAATAACTATCAAAAATTAAGCAAAGCCGTTTATGATATGAACAAGAAAGGACATAACATAAGTGATATGAAATCAGCAATGAAAAAATCTGAAGAATTAAATGGTAAAATCCCAATAGGTATTTTTTACAAAACAAAAAAACAGACTTTTGATGAACATTATTGATACTCAAATGCATTTATCAAAGTAAAAAATATTTTTACATTCCTCTTAAAGCTTTGACACGCTCTTCAACAGGGGGGTGTGTTGAAAAAAGCCCGGAAAGTCTCTTTCTTTTTTTTGTACTTGCTATGAAAAGGCTTGCTGTAGAATCATCAGCTTTTAGTTTTCCTTGATTACATTCAGAAATTCTCTCAAGAGCGCTTGCAAGTCCTTCCGGATGTCTTGTAAGTTTTGCAGAATAAGCATCTGCTAAAAATTCTCTTTTTCTTGAAATTGAAAGTTGTACTAGTTTTGCTGCTATTGGTGCTATGATTGCAAGAATTATTCCTATTACTATTAATATTGCACCCCCATCACTTCTTCTTCCACCTCCAAAAATAAAAGAACGAAGAAAAACTCCACTTATTATGGAAACAATTCCTACAAGAACAACTATAAATGTAGCGTATCTCACATCTAAATTTTTTACA
>PWUQ01000111.1 GCA_003563585.1 Candidatus Parvarchaeota archaeon | reverse complement strand
CCAAGATTGCCTGAAAAAACACCATTCCAAAGCATGAATAATGCTATGAAGTCTGCTGCTCCTAAAATATAAAGTGTTGGATTCGGTTTATTCCAAAAACTTGAAAATCCTTTTATCAATAGAACTACAGCAACATAAGGCATTATTATAGAAGGTCTTAAACCTGTAAGTAACATTATCGCCGCGAATATATCTGCCAACCCCATTAAATAAACGAACATTTAAACACCTGTTAAGTATACTCATAAATACATATTTAAATATTTCTATGAAAAATTCTTTATAAAAAGTATAATCAATAAATAGTAACAAATATAAAAAATAAAAAATTAATGTATAAGGAACATGTCTATCAAAAACAATATAAAAAATAAAATTAACCTTTTAGGAGATCCTTCGGTAGGAAAAACTTCTCTTATAGTGAGATATGTTAAAAACATTTTTAATGAAGATTATTTGAAAACTATTGGAACTAATATATATAAAAAAGAACTTGAAACAATTGATGCAAAACAAAAATTGATAATTCAGGATATAATGGGTGAACAAAATTATACTATTGTTCAAAGAAATGCATTTGAAGGTTCTTCGGGAGCTATAGCTGTTGCAGATACAACCAATGAAAAAACATTGGAAAGTTTAGTTGATAATTGGATACCTTACTATAGGGAAATTGCTGGAGAAAATCCTCCTATAATACTTGCAATAAATAAATGCGATTTACAAAATAAAGAAGTTGTATATGATACAATAATTAATGGATATGAAGACGAGTTTGATGGATTTTTGTTTACTTCAGCAAAAACAGGACATAGTGTCGAGGAATTATTTAAAAAAACTGGAGAATTATCAATATATCATGCAAAAGCCAACAGAAAAAATATAGAAAAAATTTTATATGAATTTGAAATGAACACACCTAAAGATTTATTGAGTGCGGGGTTGGCACTGTCTTCAGAACTTCCAATTATGCCATACAAAACAAGAGAAGAAATATTGAAAGAGAGTGGTATAGATAAATATTCTTTGGATAAAGAAATATCTGAAAGTGGAGCTCTTCATTTTGTATCAGGTTTATCTAATTGGTATCATAAAAAAGCATGTGAAGAATTCGAAGATGGTTTAAAAGCAAAAGGAAAACTTTTTAATAGTTCTAATATTTTTTTAAAATTAATATATAGATATTTTAAGAATAAATAGCTGCAAAAGTTTTTATAGAATTCTAGTTTATTTAAAAAGGGGTGATTTAAGTGGCAAATCCGATTAAAAGTGACTATATAACTCTAGGAGAAGGTAAGGGAATAAAGGTTACATTATGGCCTACTTCTTTAGCATTAGAAAGAGTTGAAAGAAAAGAAGGTAAATGGGAAACGCAAGAAAAGATAACTCTCGCTCCTAAAGTTCTTGAATGGCTTGGTGTTAGGATTCCGGGATATGTGTCGATGATGGATGCGCAAAAATAAAGTTAATTTCAATAATAGTTAATTTTATAAGTGATTACAAGTTTTGGAAGAAAAAGAACTTTGGTGATACCTATGCCAAAATGCGAACTTTGTGAAAAAAAGGTAAAAACAACATACAAATGCACTGAATGTGGAACTCGTTTCTGCGAGAAGTGTGGAGAAAAAGAAAGAAATGTTTGTGAAGATTGTATTGACTATGCTAATGGAGCTATGGGACAATACAAACCAGACCAAAAGGTCGAAATAGAAATAGACACAGACTAAATTTTGAATTTTAAATTTATTCTCTTTCTTCTAATTAATTTTTTTGATTATTTATAGAAAACAATTTAAATATGAATTACTTTAAAGTAATTAATAAAAATGGGAACAGGACTTGAGAAAATTTTGGAGCAGGGTGGAATATTATTTATAGAAAGAGAAATGGGTGCGGAAGATCATCTTGACGAATATAAAGAAGAATTGAAAGATTACAATGTATATGAAACTTTTTCTGATAAAAATTCAAATGTTTTTGAAAAAGCACTTCCAAACGAATATTCTAAAATATTCAGAATAGAAAAGCCACCCAAAATAATGAGTGCTTATTTTATAAATTCAAATGGGCTCCTCATGAATGAAATAAATAGAGATGTTAGTGATTTGGATGGAGATATTTTTTCAGGTATGTTAAATGCTGTGAATAATTTTGTAAAAGATTCTTTAAATCAAACAGAAGATGTGTCTGGTGGATTGAATATACTTTCATATAAAGATGAGAGGATTGGAGACACAACAATCCACATGAGCAGAGGAGAAAATGGTATGCTTGTAGTTACATATAAGGGGAATGTTTCTGAAGAATTGGGCGAAGAATTGGATGAATTTAATATGTCAATTCATGAAAAATACCCAGAGATTAAAGAATTCTTGGGGAGTATGGATGATGAATATATAAAAAATATAGATTCAGATATAAGAGCTAGATTTTTTGATTCTAGAAGATTTGAAGGAGAAGTTGATTTAAACAGACTTAGAATTGCAAAAAGTTCGATAAAAGAAAAAGTTCTAAATATTGTTAAAAGAGAACAAGAGAACAATAAAATATGTTTTTTATTTAATGACGTTCAAAATATGGATGATTTTTCTTCTGAAATTCTGGAATATATATCGAGAAACTCCGCAGTTCCTGTAATATGTCAATATGAAATAGAAGTTTTTGATGGGGGAATAAAAAATGAAAATCTTAAGGATTTAATGAATAAAATCCCCGAAGAAAAATATTCTAAAATCCACATAAAATCTAATTTGGATATAGAAGAATTAGTAAAGGAAAAACTAAAAGATGTTAATGAAGAATCCTTTGAACTTTTAAGATATGCGGCAGTTGCTGAAAATTTAGATAATGAAATATTGAATTATGCAATGAACATACCTAAAGAAAGGATAGAATCTATTCAAAAAAATTTAGAAGAAGCAGGAATTTTAAAAGAAAAAAGATTTGCTAATTCTAGATTAAAAGAAAGAGCAATAGAAAGCATTCCGGATTACAGAAAATCGCAGATTGATATTTCAATTGCAAATGCACTCGTTAAAAAAAATGAAAATTATCCAAAGATAGTTGAACTTTTAATTCCATATGTTGAAACAAATGAAGATAATCGGGAAAATGTTGTCAAGTATTCGATAAAATCTGCAAAACATTTTTTAGAATCTTTAGATATAGACAAAGCAATTGAATTTTATCATAACGCAATCGACACAGACAAAAACAACCAAAGAAAAATGAACACACTCGAAAGTGTTTTAGGAATTGAAAGTATAATGTCGGAACATCACAATCAAACAGAAAAAGACATAAAACTCCTTGAAGAATTAGCTAACCATGACGAAAGCATAGATAAATTAGCAGTTGCAAAATTGTTTGATTTAAAACTTTACCAATCGAGGGAAAATTTTGATTTCCAAGAAGCACTCAAAAAATTTGAAGTCGTCAAAGCATTCGCAGAAGAAATAGGCGACAAAGAAATGCTCACAAATTCTTATGTTCTAATGGGTCTTGCTTGTCACAAAAAAAATATGCCTGATAATGCAATTGAGTATTACAAAGAAGGATTTAAAATTGCGGAGGAAAATAATATTTTAACTGAAAAAACTAAACTATTAATCAATATTGGAAGAATTATGAGTGAAAAGAATAAATTAGACGAAGCAGAAGAGTATTATAATAAAGCATTAAATTTAGCAAAAAAACTAAATACTGTTTCTATAATACCTGCGATTATAGGCAATGTTACTCAAACATATTTAGAAAAAAATGAATATTTTATAAAAAAAAGTAAATTTCAAGAAGCCGAGGAAATAAAAAATAGAACATTAAAAATAAAAGATGAAGCATTAAATTGGT
>PWUQ01000028.1 GCA_003563585.1 Candidatus Parvarchaeota archaeon | reverse complement strand
TAATTCAAGAATTCTTTTAGATTCCCAATCTTTTTCTTCCTCATAAAGACCTTTTAATTTTTTAGATATATTTATTTTTTCATTCAATAAAATTTTTTTTTCATCATATTCATCACAAAAATTTATTTTTTCTTCTACATCTCTTAACTCATTTTCTAAGAATGAAATATTTTCAGGTATAACTCCAAATTTTTTATATTTAACATTTTTTTTCCAATTTTTCTTTACATCTAAATATAAATCAATGTGTTTTTCTATTAAATCCAACGTTTTTTCTAAATAATAGTTTGCTCTTTTTTTATCCCAAGAGCTTATCAAATCTGAGAGTTCTTCGTAAACCATTGCAAGCCTTAGGTAATCATCACTATTCTTTTCTTCTAATTTTTTTAATACTTCGCTCTCTTTTATTTTAAAGTATACTTTTTTATCTCCTTCTGACATTTCTGCAAGTATGTTACACATACTTTCAATTCTCCTTAAATCATCTTCTCTTAAATCTGTTTTAGCAAATTTTTCTAAGAATTCTTCCAAATTTTTTTCATTTATTATTTCTCCATTAGATAAAAAAATGTAAACTTCATTTGAATTTTCATCATCCATGAATTTTTGCACCACGAATTAAAAGTAAATGATGGTTTATAAGAATTTTCATTTTTACAATTTTAAAATAGTAAAATTATTTGATTTTCCAAGTGTCTCCTTTATGTATTTTATCCTTCTTTTTAAAATCAGTTGTTTCAAAAATATACATAGCAGATTTATTCGGAGAATATTTTTTAAAAGGTTTTGTTTTTTTTATGTCCACCACTTTAAGATTTTTATTAAGCCACACAACTAAAAGAGGATTGCAAAAACAAGTATGTATTGCAGACATGAATTTACTTTCAGATTTATTTTTCAAAAGAAAGTCCCCTTTCTTCCAAAACATCATACCAATTGTCTTTTCGAAAGGATTTTTCAATAGATTTGCATCCTTGCTTATAATTTTATTTCCAGATTTAATTGCGATTTTTTTCATAATTAGAAACTTTCAAACGGTACGTCAGGTTCTGCAGTTTTTTGGATTATACCTTTATTTCTAAGATATTCTCTTGCAAGTACATAATATATTACTGAAAGCGATTTATTTCCCTTATTATTACAAGGAACTACTAAATCTATATCAGAAGTTATATTATTTGTATCGCATACGGCTATTACTGGTATATTAGATTTAACTGCATCTTGAACTACTTGTTTATCCAGCCAAGGGTCAGATACTACTACTATATCAGGTTCTATGAATCCTTCAAAAGAAGGATTTGTCATTGTACCTGGTAAATATCTTCCAGCTATTTCCTTTGCTCCTGTAGCTTTTGCAAAAGCTCTTATTGCTTTATGTCCATTTTCTCTTCTGCAAACAACCAATATTTTTTCAGGTTCGTAATTAGATAAAAGTTTAGCTGCAATAGCCAATCTTTCATCTATTTTAGAAATATTTAGTACATGTAATCCATCTTGTCTTGTTTTGTATATATATGGTTCCATAAAACCTGTTTTGTATTTTGCACCAATATGAATTCCAGCTTGCAAATACTTATCCAATGGAACTAAAAGATTTTCTGTCATTTTCATTCACCTTTTATTTCAAGTAGACGATTTATTTTTGAGACTCTTTCTCCTCCACCAATACCTATTTTCATAATTGGTATCTGTAGTCCAACTGAAAGGTCTGCAAGCATATCGTCATTTGTCTCTCCAGACCTATGCGAAATTATTGTTTTGTATTTATATTTTTTTGCTAACTCAACAAATTCAATCGTTTTTTTCAAAGAGCCTATTTGATTAGGTTTTACAATAACCGCATTACATGCACCAAGCTTTATTCCTTTTTTAAGTCTTTCGGGACATGTTGCAAATAAATCATCTCCAACTATTAAACAATCTTTTCCCATTTTTTTTGTAAGTTCTGCAAACCCTCTAAAATCTTCTTCATCTAGAGGATCCTCTATAAAATATATATCATATTTTTCATGAAGCATTTTTATGAATTTTATTTGTTGCAATTGGTCTTTATTTTTGTTTGGAAGCTCCATTCTACCACTTTTTTTTATTGGAGAAATATTTCTATATACATATTTTCCATTCTTGTAAAATTCAGATGCCGCTGCATCTATTCCAATTTTAAATTTTTTATTATAACTTCTTAATATTTTGAGTGCTTTTTCATCAGAAACATCTATAACCCATCCACCTTCCAAATCACGTCCGTGATGCCCCCAATCCTTTTTTACTTTAGCATAAATATCCATATTTTTTTCTATATCACTAATTTTCTGGAGAACTAAAAACTCCTGAAAACTAGGAGAGTTTTTTCCAGCATGTTCTCCTCCACCAATAATCTTGTTTAGAACCGCAGGTATTTTTTTCTTTTTTGTAAATAATTTCCAAACCGGCACTTTTTTCTCCGCAGCAAATGCTCTTAGTAGAGAGTATGTAATTGCAAGCGTTACATTCCCACCGTATTTTTCAGTCTTTTTTTCATATTCTAAAATATCTTTTAAAGAATTTATTTTTGTTCTTACCAAAGAACGTTTTATTTTTGTATTTACATTTTTTACTGCTTTATCTATTCCACCTGTGTATTCTATTACCTCATGAGTTCCTGTTGAAGTTCCCTTTGGCACAGAACTTTTAAAAACACCTTTATCAGTTTCTATTGAAACTTCTAACGCATATTCAACTATAGAATTTATTATTTTTCTTGCTTTTACTTTTTTAATTTTCATTATTTACTCCGATGCGACTTCTATTTTATCTGGTTTGTCTCTTTTTACATTTATTGGCAATACACCATCTTCAAATTCTTTTCTAGCAATTTCAACAGGATTTGTCGTTTCTCTTTTTATTAGTATAGGAGCTCCCATAGATATCTGGAGAGCTCTTGCTCCAATTATTCTTGCCCTTTCATATTTTGTGAATTCCATTTTTATACACCTATAAATGTTTTCTCAATTCTTTTGCTTTTTCTAATCCAATCTCTACACATTTATAAATCTCTTCTTTTGTAACTCCAGCAGTTCCACCTTTTTGCATACCGTTTATTACTCCATCTTCGTCTGTTATCACTGTAACTCTTGCGTCAGATACATCCTCTTCTTCGAAATTAGGGTCAACCAAAAGCTTGTCTTTTGTTTTTATAACGGTACATGCAATAGGTTTTTTATTTATTGGAAGGTTTTCAGTATGCTCATCATAATTTACTCTTCCATCTTCTTCAAGTTTTGGAAATTTAGCATCTAATAGTGCTGCTATTGCTGCGAGAGCAGATGCATCTATTAAATTTCCATCATGGTTTTGAACAAAAACGTCAATGAAAACCAACCAAACTTTCTCACCTTCTTTTATACAAAGTTTCTTTACATCTATCGCTCCACTTTCTCTTATACCTCTATCTACAATTCTTGCAAGTTCAACTGCTTTTTCACCAGGTCTTCCAGGTTCAAATTCTGGAGAAGACATTGCAGTAAATTCTCCTGTTACAATCATTGTTCCTTCATCAGGGTTATCCGGATAAGGTTCACCAACTTCTAATTTAACTCCACATATAACTTTTGTTTTACCAATAGTTACTAATGCGCTTCCTTCTGCGTTTTTTGAAACTCCCGTTTCAATTATAATAGGTTTTCTATAATCTAAAAGCCCCCTATCATCAGGCCTTTTATTTTTTTCATATAATTCCAAAACATATTTTTTGAAATTTTGTTTGTTTACCATTTTTATTCCTCCTTTAAAATGTTATTAGCAATCTCTTCAGCTTTTTTAGCTAATTCTTCTTTTATAAATCCTTTTTCTTTCACTAAGTTTAATTTTTTTTCATCAATTATTTTTTTATTTCCTTCTT
>PWUQ01000008.1 GCA_003563585.1 Candidatus Parvarchaeota archaeon | reverse complement strand
TTGTTACTGGAGATAAAGCAGAAGAAGCACTTTCATATTTAGTTGATAGATGTATTCAATACAAAAAAGGCGTTCCAAAAGATGTTAGAAATGTTACGCAAGATTGTACTTCTGAATTTTTAAGACCTATCCCTGGCTCTGCAAGGATGTATCCAGAGACAGATCATATACCTATTAGAATAACTAAAAAATATTTTGACTGTATAGAAAAACCAGAATCTCCAGAAGAAAGGTTAAAAAAATTCAAAAAAATAGGACTTTCAGATGATTTAGCAAACCAAATTCTAAGAAGCACGGAACTTCAGAATTTCGAAGAATTTGTAAAAAAATTCAAAAAAATAAGTCCGACTATAATTGCAAATACACTTACTTCTGCAAGAGATGAAATAAGAAAAAAATATAATATTGATTCAAGCGACATTTCAAAAAATCACTTTAAACAAACATTTGAGCTTTTGAACAATGACAAAATTGCAAAAGAAGCCATAAATAAAATTTTAGCTCATTTAACATCCAATCCAAATAAATCTGCTGAAGAAATAATGAAAAAATTAAAACTTCAGAAAATTTCCATAAAAAAACTTAATAAGATAATAGACAAAACTTTAAGCGAAAATGAAGAACTTACAGAAAAGGAAGAATTTGGAATCCTCATGGGATTAATTATGAGAAAAGTGCGCGGAAAAATCGACGGCGAAATCATCGCAAAAGAATTAAAGAAAAAATTAAATTAATTTTAAAAAAGGAATATAAAAATAAAATGAAAATACTTGCTGTTGGAGATTTTCACGGTAAATTTCCAAATAAAATTAAAAAATATGCGAATTATGTAGATTATATCTTTTGTACAGGAGATTTATCTGACAGAAAAGAAAGAAAATATATTTTTAAACACATGGACGAACTAGAGTCAGGTATTCCTTTAATTGAATTTGTTTCTGAACATAAACTTTCAAGATTAATAGATGAAAATATAATGAGTATGGAATATGTTGTAAATAAATTAGATGAATTAGAAAAGCTAATTTATATAGTTCCTGGGAATTCGGATTTTACAAAATTGAGAATTAAAAATAAAGTTGAGAAAGACTATGGTTTTAAAATGAATTGTAAAACATTAGAAGGTATGATAGAAAAAACAAATAATTTAAACCTCATGTTTTATTCGATAAAAAGAATTAAGAATTTTGATTTAATAGGATTTTCAGATTATAATTATTTAAAAAAACCTTTTGAAGTTTTGGAAAGAAAATTTGCAAAGACCAGAAAAAATAAAACAATTCTATTAACACATGAAACACCATATAAAATAAAGCTAGACAAAGTTAATTATCCTGGCTCTCCAGCTCATGGAAAAAATATTGGAAAAAAAGAGTATAATAAAATTATAAAAAAATATAATCCTCTTATACATATATGTGGACATATGCATGAAAATCAAGGAGAAACTAAAATAAAAAGAACAAAAATAATAAATCCTGGTTATGGTGGTATTGGAGAATTTGCAATTATAGATATGGATAAAAACATAAACGTTGAGTTTTTTAAATAAATGTGATAAAATGACAATATCGAATATAACTTCAAAAAAAGATTTGGCAATAATACTATCTGCAATAGAAGGTTTTGAAGAACCTATCGCAGAACTTGAACAGTATATGACACCTTCAGAAATAGCTTCAGAGCTTCTATGGACTGCATTGATGGATGGTAATATACGAAATAAAAAAGTTGCAGATATGGGATGTGGAACGGGAATTTTTTCCTTTGGTGCCGCTTTATTAGAAGCAAAATCAGTTATAGGTTATGACGTAGATAATAAAGCACTCGAAATTGCAAAAAAGAACATGGAAATTGTAAAAGGCACTAAAATACCCATTACAGATATCACATTTCTAAAAAAAGATGTTGAAGATATAGACGAAAAATTTGACACAGTTTTAATGAATCCTCCATTTGGCGTGCAAAAAAAAGGAGCAGACAAAGAATTTTTAGAAAAAGCCTTTAAAATATCTAAAAATATATACTCTATTCATAAATTTGGAAATGAAGAATTTATAGAAAAATTTGCAAAAGACAATAGGTTCAGACCTTTTAGGATAACAGAAAAAACAATAAATCTCAAGCCTATGATGCATTTCCACAAAGAATTCAAACACCCCGTAAAAGTTATGCTATGGAAATTTTCTAAGCAAGCCTAACAATTATAAATCTTTAGGTACTTCTTATTTTTATGAGATTTAAAACATTAGAAAGAAAACATCCCGAATCTGCGAAAGAATTTTTGGAAACATTGAATATGCTTCCAATATTTTTGAATTATTATCCAGAAGTTAGGGATAAATGGATGAAAGACATAGGGCTTAAAAAAAGAGATATATCGAGGGTTAATAAAGTTGTTTCAAAATACGCGGAAGAAAAAGTTAAACTGGAAAATAAGAAAAAACCAAAAAACAGGAAAGATGTTATCTTGATAGAAGATGAGGTTTTAAAAAATATATTTGAAGCAAAACTCATAAAAATTCATCATTCGCAAAGTTTGCTTAGAACTTCTAAAGAGATAATCAAACAAGAGTATTCAAACTGTGCTATAATTGAACCAGAACAAATGGATGAATTAGAATCCATGCTTTTAATGGAAGGACACAAAAAAAGATTTCCTATGGATTTTTTAGTTTTTGATCCAAAAAATATGAAAATAATTGGCGTAGAAGTTATTTCTGAAGATTTGGATAAAGAGGTGAAATGATGGTAAAAAAACAAGATATGAACAAGGATGAACAAATTGGTTTTCATAAAGGTTCTTTAAATTCGCTTATAAAAGAACGACAGGAACTTTACAGATTGATTTCCATAGTAGATGAATTAATAAAAGCACATTCACAAGCTCTTCAAAAGCTCGGCGTAAAATTCCCACAGCAAGAATCAGGAGAAGAACCTCTCGAAAGAAAATTATAAATTTAAGTGAAATTTATGAAATTTGTAAAAATAGAAGAAATACTTGACGGAAAGCACACAGATAAAAAAGTAGCCATACGTGGATGGGTTTACAGAGAAAGAAAGCAAAAAAAAGTTTCATTCTTTTTGATAAGAGATGATTCTGGCATAATTCAAACAACAATCAAATCAGATTCTAAAGACTGGGAAAATTCTCAAGAACTTTCAATTGAAGCGTCAGTACAAATTGAGGGTGTTGTGAAAAAAGATGATAGAGCGCCCGGCGGATATGAAATAAAAACCGAAAAACTTGAAATTGTGGGACTTGCAGAAAGATTTCCAATCACTAAAGACAAAAGCGAAGAATTTCTAAGAGATGTAAGACATTTATGGATACGAAGCAGGAAAATGACAAATATTTTGAAAGTAAGAAGTGCGGTATTTGAAGCCATACATCAATTTTACAAAAAGAAAGGATACTCAGAAATTCAATCACCTTCATTTACTAAGTCTGCATGTGAAGGAGGCTCAACTCTTTTTGAAGTCGATTATTTTGGTGAAAAAGCGTATTTATCACAATCTTGGCAGTTGTATGCAGAAGCCATGATATTTTCAATACCTAAAATTTATTGCATAGCTCCAAGTTTCAGGGCTGAAAAAAGTAGAACAATTAGACATCTAGCAGAATATTGGCTCCATGAAATGGAAACAGCATGGATGAAATTTGATGAACTTTTGAAATTTCAAGAAGAATTTATTATTTTTATAGCGAATTATGTCGCAGATAAATGTAAAAAAGAATTAGAAGAACTTGAAAGAAATGCAGATGAATTGAAAAATTTAAAAGCTCCTTTCAAGAGAATGACTTATGAAGAAGCAATTAAAAAATTAGGTAAAAAGTGGGGACACGACTTAACTGATGCAGAAGAAAGAGAACTTGTCAAAAAGCTTGGCGAACCTGTTTTTATAACTCATTTCCCCA
>PWUQ01000075.1 GCA_003563585.1 Candidatus Parvarchaeota archaeon | reverse complement strand
GTAGTGAAAAAATGGCTAAGAACATAAAACTTTCAATCGACGATATAAGATTCATAAATTTCTTTGAAAAAATTACTAATGCATCTGTTAAAGATTGTATTGTTAATGAAGAAAAAAATAAAATTACATATATTGTTAATGAAGGACAAGCAGGACTTGCAATAGGTAAGGGTGGTTCCAATATAAAAAAAATGGAAAACAAATTAAGGAAAAAAATAGAAGTTTTGGAATTCTCAAACGACCCAACAAAATTTGTCTCAAATGTTTTTAGACCCATTAACATAAGCAATTCATATGTTGCTGAAAAATCAGATGGAACAAAAACCCTCTATATTGAAGTAGGACGCGGAAAACTAGGGATGAAAAAAAATAAAATAAAGACTATAAGAAATTTAATTAAAAAATATTTCAAAATCGATGAGATTTCTATAAAATAATTTTAAACAAAATGTTTATAAATAGTTTTTAATTGAATATTTTTACTATGGGTAAAAAACCAAGAGGTTTGAACGCCGCTAAAAAATTGAAAGAGAGAAGAAAGAAATTTAAATTCGCTAAGAAAGACTTGGCTAAAATGAAGACTGGTAGATACAAAAAAATAGATCCTCTTGAAGGTGCACCAGCTGCTAGAGGAATAGTTCTTCAAAAAATGGAAATAGAAGTTAAACAGCCACACTCTGGTTTAAGAAAGTGTGTTAAAGTTCAGCTATCAAAAAACGGAAGAACTGTAACTGCTTATGCAGGTTATGGACCAGGACCAATCAAACATATCGACGAACATAATCAAGTAATTGTCGAGAGGATGGGCGCTCCACAAAGAAGAGCTTTTGGAGATATGCCAGGTGTTAAATTCAGAGTTACAAAATTAAATGGAGTTTCGATCAAAGAAATAGTTAAAGGCAGAAAAGAAAAGCCGATGAGATAATTGTGTGATTAAAATGGAAATAAACGAAATAAAACTTTTTGGAAAATATTCATTCGATATTAAAGTTAATGACCCAGGTTTAAAGGACGCAATAAGTTTAGAACCTGTTTATGTGCCTCAGAGTTTTGGAAGACACGCAGGTGCAAGGTTTGCAAAAAGCGATGTTAACATTGTCGAGAGATTTATTAACAAACTAATGACACCTGGACATAAAGGAAAAAAACATTGGAGAACAAGTGAATTCTGTACAGGAAAGTTTCAAACGGCATATAAAATAGCAAAAGAAACATTTGAAATTATTGAAAAAAAGTCAAAACAAAATCCTATAGAAGTTTTGGTTCGTGCAGTTGAAAATTCTGCTCCTAGAGACGAAGTTACTGTTATTGAACTTGGTGGAATAAGAGTTCCAAAACAAGTTGATGCTTCACCTCAAAGAAGAGTTGATATTTCTTTAAGATGGTTGACACAAGGAGCTTTTCAATCTACTGCAAATAAGAAAACACCAATTGAAGAAGGACTTGCAAGAGAAATAATTGCGGCAAGTAAAGAAGACCAAAAGTCTTTCGCAGTTTCTAAAAGAATAGATGTTGAAAGACAAGCAGCTGCTAGCAGGTAGCTAAAAGTATTTTAAATCAATTTTTTATATTTTTTAGAATTATTTATTTTTAATAATCTTTCATGTTTTAAATAATCTTTCAATAATCAGAATAATTATTTTTTTAAAGACAAGATTTCACAAATTCTTTGAAAATGGGAGAAGGATTTTCGAATCTGGATTTAAATTCTGGATGTGCCTGCGTCGCTATGAAAAATTTATGATTTGGAATTTCAATGAATTCCATTAATTTTCCGTCTGGGGATTTTCCAGAAAAAACTAAACCCTCTTGTTCAAGTTTTTCAATAAATTTAGGATTAACTTCAAATCTGTGTCTATGTCTCTCAGAAACTTTTTCTTTACCATATATTTCTCTGATTTTTGTACCTTCTTCTAACTTTGCGATGTAAGCTCCTAGTCTCATAGTGGCACCCATTTTGTTATTTTTAACAATCTCTTTCTGCTCCGGCATTATATCGATAACAGGATACTTAGTGTCTATTTTTATTTCTGTAGAATTTGCATCTTTCATCCCACAAACATTTCTTGCGTATTC
Organism: Candidatus Parvarchaeota archaeon; assembly: GCA_003563585.1. Lineage (GTDB taxonomy): Archaea > Nanobdellota > Nanobdellia > CSSed11-243R1 > CSSed11-243R1 > CSSed11-243R1. The sequence goes on along the minus strand of PWUQ01000075.1, from coordinate 1,881 downwards.
GACGACAGCCATTTGCATACCATAACACAATCCCAAAAAAGGAACATTATTTTCTCTGCAATATTTGGCAGTTTGAATTTTGCCTTCCGTGCCTTCTGAACCAAATCCACCCGGGACAATTATTCCATCACATTTTTTTAAAACTTCCATTTTTCCATTTTCTATATCTGTTGAAGGTATTTGCACTATTTCAGAATTAACTTTTAAATGAGCGCAAGCATGATTAAGCGCCTCATGAACTGAAATATAAACATCTTTATGTTCTTCATCTCCATGCATCACATATTTTCCAACTATACCTATTTTAATATTTTTTTTAGAATTTCTCATGTTATCAATAAGATTTTTCCAGTTTTCTAAATCATCAGTTTTTTTCTCCATATTAAATTTTTTCAAAATTTTTTCTCCAAAATTTTGTTCCTTGAAAATTAAAGGAACTGCGTAAATAGAATCTAAATTAGGGTCTTCTATTACGCTTTCCTTATCTATAAAACACAAATTAGAAATTTTGTCTTTTCTAGGTTGGTCAAGACGTCTGTCGCATCTAGTTACAATGAAATCTGGCATTATTCCTACTTCTCTGAGTTGTGACGCAGCATGCTGAGTAGGTTTTGTTTTAAGTTCTCCTACAGATTTTAAAAATGGAATATATGTTACAAGTATGTTTACCGAAGGAGTTTCTCTTCCTAGTTCTCGTATTGCATGTAAAAAAATTAAATTTTGTATGTCTCCTGTTGTTCCACCTATCTCAACAATCACAAAATCATTATCTTCTTCAACATCTCTTATTCTATCTTTTATTTCATTCACAACATCTGGAATGACTTCAGCATTTTTCCCGTTGTATCCAAGAGACCTTTCTCTTTGTATTACCGAGAGATATATTTGTCCTGTTGTTATGTTATTCTTTTTAGGAATATTTTTATTGAAAAATCTTTCATAATTTCCCAAGTCTTGGTCAAATTCTCCACCATCTTCTGTTACCCAGACTTCTCCATGTTCTGTAGGTCTCATTGTACCTGCATCTATATTTATGTAAGGGTCGATTTTTATTGCAGTGACTTCATAACCATAACCTTGAAGTAATTTTCCAATCGAAGAAGACACAATTCCCTTTCCAAGTCCCGAAAGTACACCACCTATAACAAAAATAAATTTAGCACCCATGTAGTATCTAAAAATTTTAATTAGTTAAAAAGTTTTTGTAATTATAAATATTCGAATTTTAATTTTTTTCTAAATTCGTAACTACATTTTTTTAACTTTTCAGGTTTGCAAGTCCACAACTCCAAATAATTAGAATTTAATATGTGTCTATAAAATTCAATATCTTCCTTTCTAACATGAGCAGCAATTCCAGATATCTCTTTTTCAAGTTTTGAAATATTTCCACTATTGGATAAAAAAATAAAACCTTTAAAATCATCACAACTACAAGAACGAATTAGTTCATTTGGTTCATAATCAACAAAAAAAGAATTTTTTTTAACAGTTATATCCTCTATATTATTTTTTAGAATTATCCCGAAATTAGTCTCGTTCTTACCACTTAAGTAATCTTTTAATAACTCCATTTTTAACATTTATATTATACATAAAAACATTTAAAAAGCTGTTGTATTTTGTTTCATTATTACAAAAAACAAGGTGATATTTTGGCAGAAAAAGAAAAAATGCTTGATAAAATTAAAAGAGTTATGAAACTCAAAGAACAAATTAGAAATATAGGTGTAGTTGCGCACATAGACCATGGTAAAACAACATGTTGCGATTCTCTTCTTGCAGGTTGCGGTATGCTATCTTTTGAAAAAGCAGGCGAGCAATGTTTTATGGATACAAAAGAAGTAGAACAAGAAAGAGGAATCACTGTCGCATCTGCAG
>PWUQ01000033.1 GCA_003563585.1 Candidatus Parvarchaeota archaeon | reverse complement strand
TTTTTACAGGTGGCTTGAACAGAATGACTTTGACATGGAAGAGGTAGAAGGGTGGCCTTTCTTAGAAGGTTTAGACATAGGAGACGTTATATTTGTGAGAAAAGCTGAACCTGAAGACATACAAGTTGGAGATGTAGTTTTATTTTATTCAAATAGAAAACAAATAGTTCATAGGGTTGTTTTTATAGAAGAACATAGAGGTAATTATTATTATACTACAAAAGGAGATGCCAATATGAGAATATCCGAATCTGAAACAGACATTCCATATGATTTGATAAGGGGAAAACTTGTAGGCAGAGTTCCTTATTTAGGTTATCCAAGAGCAATATTATCTTATATAACTCCCTTTTAGAAAGGTTTTTTAATTGATTTTGCGGGTTAATATTATGTTTTGTCCAAAATGTGGTAGCATAGTTGTGAATAAAAATAATAGACTTATCTGTATGGATTGTGGAGAGGAAATTAAATCTGGTAAGATAACAGAGTCCACCAAGAAAAGTGAGAAATCATTTGAAGCTATTGAAGAAGAACCAGAGATACACCCTAAAACGGAAGAAACATGTCCGAAATGTGGGAATACTGAAGCATATTATTGGAGTGTTCAAACAAGAGCTGCTGATGAGTCTCCAACTAGATTTTATAAATGTACAAAATGCTCACATGTTTGGAGAGAATATAGTTGATTATTATGGAAGAAAAAAGAAAAAAAAGAAATGTTGCTATTGAAAAGAGAATTTCCGACTTAACTGAAGATGATTTACGTGTCAAGGTTTTGGGTGAAGTCATTGAAAAAGATTCTTCTAATAATTCAATCAAAATAAAATATAAAGATGAAATTCTTACGATTTTATTGAATGAAAATATGTTCAAAAATGTGGAAAAAGGAAAAATCATTAGAGTTATTGGTATTATAGCTCCTCCATTGGAAGGAGATAAAGTTGAATTAAAGGGTGAAATAATTCAAAATTTCACAGGCTTAAATTTAGAGCTTTATGAAAAATATTTAAAGCTTAAAAGTTTTGAATAAATAAGGTGTTTAAAAAATTATGAAACTTATTTTCGTTTTAATCGGATTGTTAATGACTATGATAGGTGTATTTTTTTTAGGACCCTTATTAGGAATGTCTCTTCCAATAAATGTACCAAATATAGGTCCAGTCATCATAGGAATTCCATTGGTGGGAATAGGTATATTTTTAATAGGATTAATATTAATTATTTTAGGTATAAAAAAAGGATATTAAAAGGTGATTAAAAATGTTTAAAGCAACAATACAAGATGTTTCAACAATTAAGGATAGTTTAGATGCTATATCGTCTTTAATTACGGAAGGAACTTTCAAAGTTTCAAAAAATGGAATAGAACTTATAGCAATGGACCCAGCTTCTGTTGCAATGGTTGTATTTAGGCTTTTACCAAGCGCATTTTTAGATTATGAATGTGAAAAGGACGATTTGATGACTTTGAATATAACGAATTTTGTTTCTGTTTTAAAAAGAGCTAGAGCTAATGATAAGATAGCTCTAGAATTAACTGAAAATAAACTTAATATAAAAATGGTGGGAGATTTCAAGAGAAACTTTTCACTTCCATTAATAGATACTCCACCCCAATCTCAAAAAATTCCAGAATTAACCTTCAATACAAAAATTGAATTATTTGCAAACGTTCTACAAGATGGAATAAAAGATGCATCTATGATTTCGGATTGTGTCGTTTTTGAAGCAAGCTCTGAAAAGTTTACAATAAAATCTTTCGGAGACACATCGGAGACAAAATTGGAACTTGCAAAAAATTCCCCAAGCATGGTTACAATGGAGTCTACATCAGATTCATCTTCTAAATATTCAATAGATTATTTAGATAAAATATTGAAAGCTGCAAAATCAAGCGATAAAATAAAACTAAATTTTTCAACCGATTATCCTGTAAAAATTGAATGCAGTAAAATTGACAGATATCAAGTTAGTTTTATACTCGCTCCAAGAGTTGACACAGATTAATTGATTAATATTGAATTGAAGAAATAGATTCTTTTAAGTTTGAAAAAATATTAGAATTTATATTTAGTTCTTCTTCTAAAACTTCCATATGAGTTCCAACAAGCATTCCAGTGATTGGACTTGGTTTCAAATCATTTTTTTCTTCATTAACTTTTAATTCGTTTGATTCTTCATATATACCACCTGGATATATCAAGATTGTTTGAAAGTCAAAATTTCCATAATCTTCAACAGTCAATGTGTATTTTAATTCTACTTTTTCTGAAACGGAATTGAAACCCCAATGATTAACAACTCTCCCTTTGAACTCTCTATTTTCATAAGAAACATCCAAATCTGAATTTACATTCCACGTTTCAATTTCCCAACCATTAGGTATTATCTCAGCTAAATCGAATTTTTCTTCAGAATTAGGATTGATTGTTATTTTAACTTCTAAAATTGTATTTTCTTCTATCTCTGATGGCATATCTCTGTAAATACTTGGCTCTGCATAAACAACAGATATTACAAAAAGACAAATTAATGCAATTATTATTATACGCATTTTTTACACCTTTACTATTAATTAGTTATAACTATATAAACTTTACGAAAATGAGAAAAATCAAATAAAATCCGATTAAAATCCATCCCATTCCCTTTCCTATTTTTCTTTTAAATCTGGTAATCATTGCAAACATCAGAGTAATCAAATTTAAGAAAATCAGCGAGAAGAATTCAGCAGTTCCAAAAAAGAAAGGAATGGGTTTTATTATAGCTATCAAACCAGGAATAAATGTAAGCGTAACAACAATATTTCCGATTAAATTATCAAATATAAATTCTTTTCGATTAAAAAAATTCTTTATAAGGTCAAACATAGGTATTACTAAAACAAAACTCATTATCACTAAAGGAAGGAATATATTTCCTATCAATCCAATTGGAGATGTAAATACTAATGTTACCACAACAAAAGAACTTATTAAAATAGCGAAAATTGCAGGTATCAATAAAAGAACGTTTGTTTTTTTTATTTTTAAGAATACATATTTTTTAGATTTTTTTGTCCTATAAAAGATATAAGCACAATAAAATAAAAATAAAGATAAGAGGAATATTCCATCCATTCTATCTATTACATTATTAAAAAGAACTACAAGAAATAATATTGATGAAGCCCACATGAATGTTATGTTTCTATTTCCCTCGTAATCAACAGTTATTTCATTTTTTAATAAGAAAAAACCCATAACTAATGTTATAATGGTTATTGAAAAACCAATTAGTGTGTTTATGCCAAAAGCAGTTATATCCAATAAATCCGAAAATAACATTAACAGAAAAACTGGAAGAGTAATTACGAAAGAAAGTATAAATGTGCTTGATAAGTATTCAGATATTCCAAGATTTTGAGTTATATTAGATAGAGATTTAGATATGAAATCTGTCGAAGATACGATTGCCGCAATACTCAAAGCCAATATTATTATTTCCAAAATCATATTTATCTAAATTTTAAGAGTAGTAAAACTATTAAAAGTTTATTGCTTTTGTTTTTTACAATGCATCTCTCAGATATAATTCGATTTTATTCGAAGGATAATGTAAAATCAAAGATAATTTCTTTTGCAAGGGGCAGAGAAATAGTTACAAGGTATAACGATAAAGTGGGTCCTAGACCTGAGTCTTTAATTTACGAAAATGATATATTAGAACTCGCAAGAAAAGGAGCAACATCATTTCACGCTTCAATGGAACGCTGGAATAATCCTATGCTTTTAAATAGCAACATGAAAAAAAGTGAAGCAGATGAATTAAGAAAAGGATGGGATTTAATATTAGATATTGATTGTGATTATTTGGATTATTCAAAAATATGTGCAAATGTTTTATGTCAGGCTATAGAATTTCATGGAATAAGAAATTATTCGATTAAATTTAGTGGAGGCACAGGTTTTCACATAGGTATTCCCTTTGAATCTTTCCCTAAGGAAATAAACAATAAAGAAACAAGATTACT
>PWUQ01000031.1 GCA_003563585.1 Candidatus Parvarchaeota archaeon | reverse complement strand
TTTTATTTAAGTTACACTTTATTATATTCCGTTTACTAAATTTATATTCTAATTATATACCAAAAAGAAAACATTGTCAAGTGTTTTTATTTATTTTAAATTTAATCCTTACACTTCAGAAAACTATTATCTGCCAATAAGGGTTGACAAGATTTAAAATCCATGTTATACTTATAGATAAGTATGAATTAAATAAAATTTAAGGAGTGGTTAATCATAGAAAAAATACAATTAATGTTGGATACATATGCTTATAATAAAAAACCATCAAAAAAGAGTGCAGGAAATATTTCAAATCGTATAATTAAAAATTCCGTTGCTTTAACCCCACAAGAATTAGCTGAAGAAATAATTAAAGGCAAATCTTTTATGCCATGTTTATTAAAAGAAAATGCAAACAGAAGAACAAAATCAAATTGGAAACAACAGCAATTAATATGTCTTGATATTGATTCTGGTTTAACATTAAAAAGTGCCTTATCTAAATTTAAACATGATGCAATATTTATTTACACTACTTTTTCTCATACAGAAGAAAATAATAAATTTCGTGTAGTATTTCAATTAGATAAACCTATTACAGATAATAAAAAATTAACTAATATAATTAATTCTCTTTTAAAAAAATATCCAGAAGCAGATCAAAGGTGTAAAGATATTACACGTTTATTTTTTGGTGGTAAAGATTTATATGTATTAGATTATAATAATAAATTAAATACAAATAGTTTATTAACATTATACAATACTACTAATATAAATTCTAATAGACATCAATCTAGTATAAGTAGTAATAATATTACTAGTAATAGTATTAGTAGTACTAATAATGTACGTACTAATATATGTAGTACTAATAAATCTCTCTCTATCTATCTTTATTCTAGTGACTGTGCAACTTTTAATATTGAAAGTGTTCAGAAGTTAGATGTTTTAAGGCTTCAAGAGATACTTAACATAGTCAAATATCCACATGTTGAAGTAAAAAATAATTTTGAATTTTATAGTTATTTACACACTAGAAATTTAGCTGATTTTTTAGGCATAACTAAGAGAATGTTTAATTGTATTTTTCATGAAGATGAAAGCCCATCTGCCAATATTGTTTGGGATAAAATTACTGATAATTATTATTATAAATGTTTTGGGTGTGATTTTGTTGGTAATATTATAAGGTGTGTAGAAAGAATAGCAAGCATAGAGCGTATTGATGCAATAGATTTTTTAAGTAAAGTTTATAAAGTAAAATTGGTAGAAACTGATTGGCAAAAAAGACAAAAAAGGATGCTTGAAGAAAATCAACGATATATAATGAGTGAAGAATTTAAATTAGAGCATCCAGAGTTATATGAAGAAATTAAAAATTATTTAACTGAATTATATACATTGAATGGTATTGCTAAAGATTATATAAAACGTAGCCCAGATGATATTAATATATTTTTTGCAAGTTTAAGATATTTATCAGAAGTATTGGGTGTTAGTTTAGGAACTGTAAAAAATAGAGTAAATTTATTTGCGTATTTAGGATTAATTAAAAAGTTAAAGGAAGATGAATTAAATGAGGCACTTAGAAAACGTAGCATACAAGAAAAAACAAGAAATAAAGTGCCTTTTGCTATATCGTTTTATTCTATTCCATCTTATAGTGATAAAATATTAACTGAAGGAGGTGAGCGAGCAATAAATTCTAGTGAAAAAAAATTAAATATAAAAAAAATATCATATAAGATGTTGAAAGATATTTTGGGTAAGAAAGAAGCTGATAGGGTATTCCCTCAATTAGCCAATAGGCCCAAATCAATTAATAAAAAATTTAACGATTTATCAGATATTAATTAAATATAATTGACAGAAAGGATTGAGGATGTTGTATGGAGAAGATAAGGCTTATAACTTATTTATAAACGAAGAATGCAGTATTTGTAAATTACCTTTAAAATTTACATCAAAAATCTTTGTGTCTTGGCACACAGATGATTACATCTGCATAGATTGCACAATAAAACATAATTTAATTATTGGCAAAGATATTTTATATTGTTACTAAACAACCAAAAAGATTAGAGGTGATAAAATTTGTCCAAAAATAACCAAGACAATCAAAACAATACAAGGCGAACTAAATTAGATTTTAAAATAGAAGATCAGCAAGAAAGAATAAAATTAACTCAAGAAATATTATATGATAAAGATGGTTGGCTTAATAATGATTTAGAAAAATATTTTTCGGAACAATATAATCCCGTTATAAATAAAAGTGATTCTTTAGATTATAATAAGAAACATCGTATGCTTCAAAGTTTTGCTAACTATATTATTTATTCACCAGGAGCAGAAAGGTTAACTAAGAGAACTACATATAATATAATAAAAATATACAATATAGAAAAAGAAATTCAAAACACAAAAAAAATACAAGATTATATTAATAAAAACATTTTAGATTTTAAGTTAAAAACTGATATTCCCACAAATGATGAAGTTATTCATTTTTTAAAAACAAAAAATGAAAATTATAAAAAGAGCAAGGAAGAAGAAATAAACGAAGAAGATTATAAAATTAAATTTAATAAAAAAAATTATAAGTCTTCCTTTTGGGGCATTAAACAACCCATAACAATTACTGATTTATCTAATATAAATGATTTAAATGATTATTATAAATGTGAAGTGAATAAGTTTATAGAAATAAAAACTACATATCCGATTAAAGAATATCAAAAAAATATTAATAAAATGAGAAAAGAATTAAATAAATTAAGGAAAAAAAGAAAAAATAAAAAGAAACAAGAATCTCTGGAAGAATTATTAAGAGAGTATAAAAATAGCCAATTTAATTGTAAGGAGGCATTGTTGGGAAAAATAAATTTTAAAAACTCATTAATTGATTCAACTGTAATTGATTATGATCAATTTGACTTTTTTGATAAAGAACATGTAATGACTTTACTAAAGTGTAAATTTACTAATATTACTACGGATTTAGGTTTACTTGTTTACGATTTAAATTGTTTACTTGAGAGAATTAAGTTAACTAATACAGAAAAGGAGGCTTTAATTTACTACAGGGAATCAGATTTAACACAGGAAAGCATTGGTAAAGAATTAAATATGGCAAGACAAAGTTTTTGGGAAATTATTGATAGAATTTGTGATAAAATAATTGATAAATATGAAGATGACTATGAAGATTGGTATTATCTCAATGTGGTTAAAGGTAGTTATAAGAAATGCTCAAAGTGCGGAAAAATTAAAATAGCAAATGAAAGGCATTTTAGTCCAGATAAAACAAGAAAAGATGGTTTTTATCCATATTGTAAAAAATGTAGGCAAAAAATAGAAAAAGTTGCAAAATTACCTGCAAAATAAGCAACTTGGCTATATAAAAAGAGAGGATGTATTAATTAAATTAAAATTTTAAATTTATGGCTGTTCTCCGAAGGTGACAGGGACGTTAAAATGAAGTGTAATGTTAAAAGCAGAGTTGGTATATTTGTTAGTTGAAGATGATAAAAGGCGTTATAGTGCTTAATTTATAGTTTACCAACACAATTTTTTAACTTGGAGGTGAAATTAGTTTTTTACTAATTTTAGAAAGGGTTGAACCTATGCCTTTACCTCCTGACAATATGCTGTTTGGGTTTGAACCAAAACTTACGGAAGAACAGCGTCAATATGTAAATTCTATTTTTGATTATCAATTAACTATTTGCAATGCAAAAAGCGGGACAGGCAAGACGACATTGGCTGTAGCAGTAGCGAAATTATTAGGTAAAGACTTAGTTTATATATTTTCGCCAGTTTTTGAAGAATACTGTGGATATCGGCCTGGAACTCAAAGTGAAAAAGAATCTGCTTATATTGTTTCTCTTAAAGATGCTTTAGTAGAAATTAATGAAGATCCTAATCAAGTGATATTTTATGAAGATGATTTTAAAGATAGTAATTCTAAAAAATCTAAAAACATGATGAAGGCATTAAAGGAGGGTAAGATTTGGGTTTATCCGAGATCGCATGTGTTTGCGAGGGGAACAAAT
>PWUQ01000021.1 GCA_003563585.1 Candidatus Parvarchaeota archaeon | reverse complement strand
TTTGGTTCTTCTTTTGGTTCTTCTTTTGGTTCTTCTTTTGGTTCTTCTTTTGGTTCTTCTTTTGGTTCTTCTTTTGGTTCTTCTTTTGGTTCTTCTTTTGGTTCTTTCTTAACTTCTTTCTCATCCACTATTACTACTTTTTCTTCTTCTTTGATTTTTTCAACATCTTCTTCTGATTCTTCTACAAATATTTTTTTCTTTTCTTCTTTCAAATAAACAACATCCGGCATTATGACGTTTGGAGGAAGCAATTTAACGTAAACTCCAACTATGCCTGGTTTTAATTTAACTTTTGCAAAACCTTGAAGGACTTCTTCCTTAGCAACTTCTCCACATTTTGGAAGGTACCCTCCATAAAATTTCCAAGACCTAGCTCTTTTACTTGGAACTCTTCCTGAAATTCTTATTTCAGCACCCAATGCTCCAGCATTTAAAATTTGTTCTAATATTTTATGTCCTATTGCTTTGAATCTTGAAGCACCATATCTTTTCAACTGAAAACTTACTCTCCCTGCCATTATGTTTGGATCTAACTCTGGTTTTTCTACTTCTCTAACATCTACAACAGGAGATTCTAACTCAAAATCCTTTTCCAAAGTTTCTTGTATTTCTCTTATGTTCGATCCTCCTCTACCAACAACTAATCCTGGTTTCGAGGAATGGATTATTACACTAAATCCTACAGGTGTTTTTTTTATATTGATTGAAGAAAAGCCTACTCCCTCTAATGAATTTCTTAAATATTCATTTATTGCAGATTCTCTCAATTTATCTTTAACGAATTTTCTTTCGACAACCATCTATTTTTTCACCTTTTTAGTTTTTTTAGCAACAACAATTTCCAAATTAGTATATCTTCCTCTTTGGCTTTCTTTTGAAACTGCTCTATTTGAAATTGATTTTTTGACATAAAGTTCATCAGGGTCTAATTCAAGATATTTTGCATTTGCAATTGCGTTTTCCAAAACACCCAATACATATTTTGAAACTTTTAATGGAAACCTTCCCGCACCAAATCCTTTTCCTTTTCTATGTGGTGTATCTTTTTTATATCTGAAAAATCGTATAGGTTTCTTTTTTTCAATAGCGTCTTTAAGTATCTTTTTAGCTTTTTCAACATCTTTTCCTCTTATTGCCCTACAAACTTCTACTGATATTTTTGAAGATATTGGTAAATATTCACCTCTACCTTTAGCTTCATTTACTTTAGGTTTTTTTATTTCTACTTTCTTCTTTGGTTTTTCTTCTTTCTTTTCTTTCGGCTTTTCTTCTACTGTTGCTTCTTCTTCTTTTTTCTTTGCTTTTCTATCTAGCTTTTCTTTCTTTTTCTGTTGAATAGATTCTAATTTTTTCTTTCCCATTTTAATCATCTACTTAACTGGAACAAATGTTGAACCACGTGTTGCACCAACTCCGGGTGAACTGTGTTGAACTCTTGTTCTATTATATGTAAACTCACCCAAAAAGTAACCTAATTTTTCGGGTGTTATTTCAACATCTACAAACTCCTTGCCATTATAAACTGAAATTGTTAATCCTAACATTTCAGGCAATATTACTAAATCTCTGCAATGTGTTTTAATTTTTTTTATTTTTTTAGTATCATCTTTTTCAAGTTCTTTTTTTACTTTTCTAATTTTGTCTAATAATATCTTTTGTTGTTCACTAAAACCACGTTTAAGACTTCTTCTTTTTCTTGAGGGTAATATATTTACAAACTCCTCTACGTTCATGTTTTTTATTTCATCAATTGTTTTTCCCCTATATGTAAATTTTTCAACCATAAAAATCACCTTTTCTTCCTACCTGTTCTTTTGGCAGCTATACTTCCAACTTTCCTTCCAGGTGGAGCTCTTCTGGAAACTGGTTTTTTCTTTGAATGTTGTGTTGATCTTCTCTTTCCTCCATGTGGATGAGTAACACGATTCATAGCAACACCAGCAACAATTGGCCAATATTTTCCTCTCGCTTTTTTAATATGATAATGTCTTCCCGCTTTGACAACAGGTTTTTCTTTTCTTCCGAAACCAGCTATAGAACCAATTGTAGCTCTACATTTTGAATTAAACTCTTTTAATTCTTTGCTTGGAAGCATGATTATAACTTTTCCTTTTTCATGAGCAACAACTCTTGCGAATGAACCTGCGGATCTTACTAATTTTCCACCATCACCCGGCACTAACTCTACATTAAAAATTTTTGTTCCGGCTGGTATACTTCCTACTGGAACAACGTTTCCTTTTTTTATGTCTGAATCTATTCCAGCTTCAACTTTATCTCCAACTTTTACACCGTATGGTGCTTGAATTATAGCTTGTTGACCTGTTTCGTATTCTACTAATATTAAAGGTGCTGAACGTGCGGTGTCGTTAAAAATTTCAATAATTTTTCCATCTATTTTTTTGTTTATTTCATTTTCATCTAATGGTTTGTATCTTGCCTTGTATTTATATCTAAAACTAGGAGCTCTAAATGTTGTCGTTCCTTTTCCAGCTCTTTGTTGTCTTAATCTTTTTGGCATTTTTTCACCTACATTAAACCAAGTCTTGTTGCAATATCTATTGCGGGATAGGCTTCATCAAGTTTTAAATAAGCTTTTTTCTTTCCTTTTGGAGTTATTGAAACGCTTATTTTTTTTACTTTTACATTGAATTTTTTTTCTATTTCTTTTTTTACATTACTTCTCGAAGCCTTCATATCAACTATGAAAGTAATTATATTATCAGATTCTATCATTCTTATTGCTTTTTCAGTTGATAGCGGGTATTTCAAAACATCCATAATAATCACTTAAATAATTTTTTATCCTCCAATTCTTTTAATGCTTGCTCGCTCCAAATTGTAAGCCTTCCTGCTTCCGCTCCTGGAGCTAAAAGTTCAACATTCAAATCCGTTACCTTACAAACATTTACACCAGGCAAATTTTTTGATGCTTTAATTAAATCGCAATTTTTAGAAACTACAAAAAGAGGACCTGTTCGTTTCTTATACTTTCTTCCTCTCATTTTCCCTTTTCCAGCTCTTACTTTTTTAATTTTTGTTCTTTCTATCTCTTTTTCTAAACCTATTTTTTTTAAAAATTCTAAAACTTCTTTTGATTTTTTCAAATTTTCAATATCTTTTTCAACAATTATAGGGAAGTTTGAAACATTTTCAACTTTGTGACCTCTTGATTCCACAACATTCTTTATCGCAGTTGCAGAAATCGCAGAACGTGTTGCTTTTCTTCTCTCTTTATTATTTATTTTTTCATAATTTACTTTTTCCACTTTCGCAGGGTGTGCTTTTCTTCCTCCAATAGCTTGAGGCACGCTTGCACCTTTAGTTGTAAACCTACTTCCAATTCTGGATATAACTTTTCTAGGTGTTCTTGATTGTCCATATCCATATGTTGTTCTATATCTATCTCTTCTTTTAGAAAAATATGAAGAATGTCTCTTACCAGCTTCTTCGCTAACTCCATCTGGTTTTATCTTATGAGAAACTAAAGCAAGAAAAGCCCTTCTAATTAAATCTGGTCTGAATTCTTCATTAAATTGAAATGGAAGATTAGAATCTCCTTTCGCTTTTCCCTCAATCGAAATAATTTTACTCATTTACAACACCATGTATATTCATTGATTCTGGAGCATTTTCAGGAAATTTCTTACTTGGATTTATTGCAAATCTAAATCTTACAAGTCTTTTTGCAGAACCTGGAATAGAACCTTTTAATATTACAAAGTCCTTTTTTACATTTCCATAATTTTGAAATCCTCCTTTAATATTAAGTCCATCGCTTCCTACTTTTAAAACCCATTTATTATAATCATATCTATTGTGAAAACCCATTTGCCCAGGCATAGGTATAGTCCAACTAACTTTTCTTGGAACGTCGGGACCTATTGCAGCGACTCCTCTTCTTGTTCTATCAGTTTTTTTAGATTCTAATTTTATTTTATTTCTTTTGACAGGACTTTGAAATCCTTTTCCTTTTGTCACTGCGACTACATCAATTTGTTCGCCACCTTCCAAAACATCAGTGATAGAAATTTCATTTCCCAGAATAGATTTG
>PWUQ01000029.1 GCA_003563585.1 Candidatus Parvarchaeota archaeon | reverse complement strand
TTGAACCTTTCCAAATGTTGGGCGAAATAAAAAATGATCTAAGAGAAGTTTTAGGTATTGATGTAGCAGGGCTTTTTTGGAGGACAACTTTTTTTGGTTTTAAGAATGAAAAATGGAAGGAGTGGGAATTTCATGGTGTGCCGGTCCTGGTGCCTGAAGGTTTTAATACAGAAGAAAATGAAGACGGTAGCATATTTCAATATGCACAAGGAGATAAAAATTATCCCCCATGTGCAAAATTACCTAGGGGAGGGTATTTCATCGATGCTTTAAACCGGCAAAAACCCATAAATGAAGCAGATTTAGATCCTGAAGATAATCTAGAAGAATATAATTTACATACACCCGAAGACCTAGAAACGCTCAAAAGAGATGCTGAAAAAATATTTAATGAGACAGAATACGCTATATTGGGACAAATTGGTAGTTCTGGATTTGGGGATATAGCATTTATTCCGGGGCTGCAACTAAAAAATCCAAAAGGCATCAGAGATCAAGAAGAGTGGTATATTTCAACATTAACAAGGAAAGAGTACATTAAGTCATTATTTTCAAAACAATGCGAGATTGCAATAGAAAACTATAAAAGAATTTATAATACACTAAACAATATGATAGATATAATTTACATATCCGGAACTGATTTTGGAATGCAAAATGGCCTTATTACTTCAATAGAAGCTTATAGAGAACTATATAAACCTTTTCATGTAAAAGTAAACAAATGGATACATGAAAATACAGAATGGAAGACTTTTATCCATTGTTGCGGAGCAGTTTATGAGCTGATTCCTGAACTTATAGAAGCGGGATTTGATATTTTAAATCCTGTACAGATATCTGCAAAAGGAATGGAGCCAGATAAGTTAAAAAAAGAGTATGGAAGACACATTACTTTCTGGGGCGGAGGAGTAGACACACAAAGAGTACTTTCATTTGGAACACCAAACGAGGTAAAAGAGAATGTCAGAAAAAATATTGAAATATTTTTTAGAGATGGTGGATTTGTTTTTAGTACCGTCCATAATGTTATGGGGAATGTACCTGTTGAAAATTTAGTGGCGATGTTTGAAATGATCCAAAAATACAGGAAAAATAAATAAGAAAAACAATAAATGGGATAGGCATGAAAACGAAGATGAAGAATAGTGTTGCAAAGAATAACCTAGAACTAAAAGATTTTGTGAAGATAATAAAAAATATTAACAAAACGATGGAAAAAAATGTAAAAACATTAACAAAAATTGACTCAAACATAGGAGATGGAGATCACGGGACAACGATTGCTAGAGGTTTTAAGAGTGCTTCGTTAGCACTTGAAGAAGAAAAGTTGAAAGATATTTCTTCTGCTTTAGTCTTAACTGGTGAAACCTTAGTTGCTTCAATGGGTGGTGCGTCAGGCCCTCTGTTTGGTACTTTTTTTAGAGCAATGGGACAGAAAGTACCTAACAGAAATCATGTCAATCTGGAAGATTTATGTTTAATTTTCTCTTTTGCCTATGAAAATTTATTAAAAATCAGTGGTGCTAAACCAGGTGAAAAAACCATGATTGATAGTTTGGACCCTGCGGTAGAGAGCTTAAAAACATCTGTAGCAAAAAAAGATACTTTAGAGGATGCCTTAAATAAAATGGTTATTGCTTCTAAGAAGGGAATGCTAGCAACCAAAAACTATGTTGCTAAAAAAGGGAGAGCGAAATATCTGAAAGAGCGCTCTCTAGGGCTTCAGGATGCGGGGGCTACTTCTATGTATTTAATTATAAAAACTTTTTATGAGTCAATATTTTGCGGAAAAAAAATAACTAAATAATTTCTATGTATATATAAAAAAACACGGGAGATATATGAAAAAATTAATTAATGATTTAGAAAATGTAGTAAATGAATCGGTAGAAGGGTTTGTATTAGCCAATCAAAATCAAATAAAAAAAGTAGGTAATTTAAATGTAGTAGCAAGAAAGAACGCACCAGTAGAAAAACAAGTTGGTATTGTTATTGGTGGAGGTTCTGGGCATGAACCGTTATTTTTAGAGTATGTTGGTAAGGGTATGGCAGATGTCGCTGTTTGTGGAGAAGTGTTTGTTGCCCCTTCGCCAAAACCTATCTATGAGGCTATAAAGGTAGCAGATGGAGGTAAAGGGGTAATATTGCTTTATAATAATTATTCAGGGGATGTGTTAAACTTCAATATGGCACAAGAGATGGCAAGAGAAGATAATATTAAAATAGATACAGTTTTAATTAATGATGAAATTGCCTCGGCGCCTAAAGAAAAAATGGAGGAAAGGAGAGGAACAACGGCTGATCATATCATTATAAAAATAGCTGGAGCCGCAACACAAGCAGGGTTGGACTTTGAAAAAACTATTAGCTTATTAAAAAAATCGATTTACAACGCAAGAAGCCTGGGGGTATCCTTATCAGCTTGTTCGCTACCAGGTGCAGATGTTGCCACCTTTTCTGTTGAAGAAGGGAAAATGGAATTTGGTTTGGGTCTACACGGGGAACCAGGCATAAAAACTTTAGATATAATGAGTGCTGATGACACAACAAAACTAATGATCGAAACCATAATAGAGGATTTACCTTTTAGAACAAACGATGAAGTGATAGTAATAGTAAACGGGTATGGTTGCACAACAAGATTGGAACTAAACATAGTCATGAGAGCAGCACACATGTATCTTAGGGAAAAAGGGATTAATATATATGCTTCCGAACTTGGTGAATTTTGCACCTCTTTGGATATGGCAGGTATTGCTATAACATTAATAAAATTAGATCAAGAAATGAAGAAGTATTACGACATGCCCGCATACAGTCCCGCATACAAGAAATTTTAACACCATAACCATGAATAGAGAAGATAAAGAAATAACACGTGTGGCAGTACTATACTATGTTAACAACGTTAGCCAGGGGAATATTGCTAAAAAGTTTAATATTTCTAGATCAAAAGTATCGAGGATGATAAAAGAGGCACGAGATAAGAAGATTGTTGAATTTAAAATTCGAAACGCTAGTTACCAACCGATTGGGATAGAATCAAAATTAGAGAAACAGTTTAAATTAAAAGAGGTGCTTATCTATCATGATTCAGATATGCTGGGCTATGATAAAGATTTAATATTTCAAAATATAGGTTTGTTGGGATCAGATTATATTAAAAGGACACTAAAGCATAATATTAATATAACTTTAACTTGGGGGAAAACTTTATATCATGTTATAAAAAGTATTAATTTACAAAAGGAATATAAAATAAACATTTTTGCAACAATGGGGGGAGTAGGGTTACAAAATTCAAATTACCAAAGTAGCAATTTAGTAAAAATGTTGGGTGAAAGAACCAGTGGTAATTATTATCAACTATATTTGCCCCTAATTGTTAAAAACAAAGAGATCAAAGATAGCCTAATAGAGGCATCGATAATTAAAACAATCTTGGGTGATATAACAAAAGTTGATTATTTCATCTCATCTGTAGGAACTATTTTCAGAAATACAGGGATGTATCTTCTGGGAGGGTTTAAGTCTGAAGACATAAAAATTTTAAATACTTGTGGGGTAGTAGGTGAAATTGGGTTAAACTTTTACAACAAAGAAGGAGAATTTGTAAAAACTGGCTTGGAAGATAGATTGATTAATATAAATATAAATGAAGTTCGAAGAGTAAAAAGTAAAGTATTAATTGCTTTTGGTAATGAAAAAATTGAAGCAATTTTAGGTTGTTTGAAGACAGGTGTTATTGATGTTTTTATAACGGATACGATAACCGCTGAAAGCTTAATTTAAACTATTTTTTAAATGGAATAGAAGTAATGTTAGAACATTTTAGAAAAATGATGATAGGGGCAAATTGGAAGACATATATCAATACAGAACAAAAAGTCTTGGAATTTATTAACAATTTTAAAAAGAAATTAAACTTATCTGATAGTAATTTATTAGATATATATATGTTACCAGATTTTTTATCTTTTAAAAAAGTGATTGAAAAAATGAAAAATATGCCAATTCTAGTAGGGACTCAGGATATTTTTTGGGAGGATGGCGGA
>PWUQ01000077.1 GCA_003563585.1 Candidatus Parvarchaeota archaeon | reverse complement strand
TAAAATTGTCTTAATGTATACAAAGATAAAAGTTAATTTAATCCTGTTCTAATGAACAATATTTAAGTTAGTGTTTTTTTTAATGTTTTGGGATTTACAAAAAATTCTATTTTAGATTCTGTTTTATGTCCTTCTTTTGCAAATTTTTTGATTGTTTGCTCTGTTATACCACCACTCCCTTTTAAAACTAAAATATTCTTTGACATTCCGCTAAGTATAGTTACTTCATACATTGTTCCAACTCTACCGCCAATAATTATTGCTAAATCAACTTCAAAGCACATGTCTAGCGATCTTAAATAATTATCAACTCCCAGTAATTTATTCTTGAAATATTTTTTTTGGAATATTACGTTGGTGTATTTGCTTAAATCTACATTATGGAATTGGGTATGATCATGTATTGATAAGCCTGTTGCAAATGCTACAGCTTCTCCACCTGCCTTGATTGCTGATAAGGCAACAATATGTGAGTAGCCCTCAGTTCCACCAGTTATCGCAATATGGCCGTTTGATGCTATAATCCTTCCTATTTCTTCAGCTTTTTTAATAATCCCTTTGTCTCTAGCATGTCTTGTACCCAATATACCTATTTTCATATTTAAGTGATGCTAAACCTTGAATATAAGGAAATTATATCATATTAAAATTATTGGACGATATTAAATAGCACGGAACTTAAAAAGGGTGCTATTTTGTTCATTAAAATTCTTCCAAAAGATTCATAATCTCTTTAATTTCTTCTCCCTCCCCTTCCATTTTCATATCATCAATTTCATCAAGTCTTTTAAATAAATCATTTGAGCTTTTTTCATCAAGAATATTGTACTTATGTTTTTGAATAAAGCTTAGTACTTCTTTTTCGACAGCGTTTTTTTCTTTTTCATTACAAATTTTCTCAAATTCAATATATGCATGTTTTCTTGCTTTAACTAATGCAATATTAATATCGTTTTCTGTTTCAAAATTTATTGTTTCTCTTTGCATTAATATCTTTTTATCCGAAACAAAATTTGAAAAAAGTTTTATAAATTTTTCTAACTCTTCCCTCTTTATTTTTTGAGTTACTTCTGTACGATCATGTGAGTGTTGTGAACCTTTTTTATGTACTATTTCACAATCAAGCTCATCTGTCTTTTTATTTTTTGTAGTACGTATGTATAAAATAGAAGTGGAGTTATTTTTTGAAACAAAAATCATCAATGCTATTCTTTTTACATGGCTTATGATTTTAGAATTTTTTGATAAAGATGTTTTTTCTTTTTCAAAACCCCCTATTGGTATTTCAACTCTGTATTCTAATTCTATGTTTTTGTTCATATGGGTTATGTATAGTTTTTACGATATTTTTTATATAAATCTTGAAAATTCTCACACCATGTTTTTATATACATCGGTTTTATGAAAAAGGGTTCTAGATCAATTAATAGATCTTTTGGATGGATTTTCTTAACCTTTTTGTCTAATTCTTGAAAAGCTCTTTCAATACTCCACTCTTTGTTATATTCTCTAATTTTATCAAGATTAGGATTTATATTTTTTTGCATATACCATATTAAATCATAGTAATCCCTACCCTTTATACTTATACCAGTATTTCCTTTGAGGAAAGCTCTGTCTATACAAGCAATCATTTTTCCTGCCATAAGAGTATTTAAGTCATAGTGTTTAACGAAAATTGTGAATTTTGAAACAGAAAGAGGTGATATTTCAACGGGGTAGTTAATGTTTTTAGTAAGATGAAGTTCTAATTTCAAATGTAGGTTTTCATTTTTGTTCTCACTTAAACCAAGTGTGTTTAATATTGGAAATTTTAATGTAATTCTGTTTACATTACCGATATTTTGAAGTTTTACTTTTACGTCAGAAAACTTTTGTTTCTTTAAAAAATATTCTTCTAATTCTTTAGCCAAGTTTTCTGTATCATATTTTAAATTTGCTTCAAAATCTAAATCTTCTGACATTCTGTCTAATTCATATATTTTTCTTAAACAAGTTCCACCATAAAAGATTAATTCTTTGTGTTTTGGGCTTTCATAAATGAAATCTAGGATATAGTTTTGTAGGTGTTCTTTTAGAATGGATCTTAACACTATTGGTGCTACGGAATCATTAATTCTAATTATTTCTTTGAGCTCAGTTATTATTGGGTGCATACTTTTCCAAATTTTCAATAATTTTAATTACTTTGTTATTCTTAGATTTTTTGCCATATTTTTTTAATTCAGACCAATTTTTTTTAGACAAGATGTTTGTTTTAAGTCTTAGCTCTTCTACTAGGTTGGTATTTTTTCCAAGATTAATAGTTTCTGTTCTAAAATATATGTAATCAAACAGGGCTTTGGGTATTGTTGCGATGTAATAGGGTTTGTCCCTGAAGTATTTAGTTTCATAGCCTTCAAATAAATCTTCTTTCATCTTTTGATATTTAAATATTCCTAAGTCATTGTTGTAAGTTTTTGTGTTTTTTGTAGTTATGGATGTATGTATGTATGAGGATTCTGTCAGCATATCGTATTTTGTCAAGACGTATTCAGATGAAAGGTATGATGGGTTTCTTAGTATTGATGCTAAAAATTCATAGTACGGCATTTTTTCATCTTCTGCGAGATTTTCAATGTATTTCGTTGTTACATACGTGCCTTTCTTAATTTGTACTAATATTTTTTTTGACAAAAACCTATTAATACTTTTTTTCAAAGTATTTTTATTCTCTGAGGTTATTGAATGTAGTTGGCTTGTTGTGAAGTAAGGGAGTGTTTCTAATTTTAATAATTCATTTTTTATCATACCCCATTATATCAGAAAGTGTAACAAGAGTGTACACTTTGTAATATGGGTTTTAAAAAAGTAAAGTTCCTTTGTTATTAAATGGCATAGAATTTTAAAAGAATTTTTTTCTGATTTTATATATAATCAATATATAAAATACAAAAAACTTTTTATGAATTCTCCATCTTTATACAATAAAATACTGCAAAATTTAAAAGAAGGTAGAGAATATAGAATTGCTTTCATTGGTGATTCACTAACATCAGCAGAATCAATTTTTCCTAATTGGAGGGCTATTTTTGAATACATTTTTAAGCTTTCATTTGAAGAATACATAGAGGATTGGCGTATTTTTGAATGGAATCTGAAATTTTTCAATTATTCTTTAGATGCTTGTACGACAAAAGAATTTTTTAAATCTCTCAATACTTCTTTGAGTGAAGTAAATCCTGATTTATATTTAATAATGGGCACATGCAATAATTTTCTGTTGGGTTTTAAAATAAGTGTTTATGTAAAAAATATGGAAGAGATTTTTAACATTATTGAAAAAAAACAGAAAGATTGTGTTTATGTCCCTGATATTTATAGTAAGGACGAAAAGAAAAATTATGAATCTTTAAATTTAACAAAACAGGCTTTTTCTTTGAAAAAACCAGAAAGTGTTCAAATAATAAATGGACATGAAATTTTCAAAAATCACGATATAGATAAAATATATACTTTGATAGAAGAAGGCGTTTTGGATTGTAGACATCCTAATGCTTTTGGTCATGTATGTATAGCTAAAATGTTTTTGGAAGGAGCTTTTGGGATAAAAGTTAATGAAAATTTGTTTTTTGAAGAAATGAGTAAGGGTGATGTTAAATGGCCTAAATGGGAAAATTAGTTTTTGGTGGATAATATTAAGTAGTATGGGGGTTTAAAAAGTTAATTCTTTAATAAGCTTTAGGTGGGATTCTTTTTTCTCCTAGGTGTTTCCAAGTTGTTTTTTTTAGTTCTTGAAAAATTCTATCAACTTCCTCCTCTATTGTTTGGGTATTTACTCCTTTGTTTTTTAAATTTTCCAGAACTTCCTTAACAGATCGCATGTAGTTATTTTTGTTCTTTTGATTTATCTTTTTCCATTGAATATTTTTAAGATGAGGCAAAATATTTCTATCGTAGCTAATTATTTTTTTTGTAAGCATCATTGCAACCATAGGGTAACTAATCTCTCCGACATAGTAAGCCATATTGTCGTTGGACATAATAGCATTTACTGATTCATCAATTTCTATTTCATAAAAC
>PWUQ01000094.1 GCA_003563585.1 Candidatus Parvarchaeota archaeon | reverse complement strand
TGGAAGTTTAAGACATCTAATTCTTAATATGGTAGGTTTGTTCATATTTGGCTCAATAGTAGAAAATGAAGTAGGTACTAAAAATTGGATATTAATTTACATTTTTTCTGGTTTTGTGGGTAGTCTTGGATATTTTATTCTTGCGGATTCTGTTTTCATACCAGCTTTGGGTGCAAGTGGTGCGATATTTGGTTTGATGGGAGCAGCAGCCATACTTAAGCCTATGCAACTTATATACACACCATATGGTCCTTTTCCAATGATTGTTGCTGCAGTTATATGGGGAATTACTGAAATAATCTCATCTTTTGGAGTTGGTACTGTAGCACATTCTGCACATTTTTTTGGATTGATTGGTGGCGCTTCTTTTATTTTTCTTTATAAAAAAGAAATAGATATAAAATTTAATGCTTCTATTCTAATAATTCCAGTTATTATTATTTTAATCATAGGAGCAGGAACTCCTGAAGAAATCCATGGATTCATGCCTGATTTTGAAAGCTGTGAAATTGTAGCTGAAAGAGAAGAAATTAATTTTAAATATTATGAATATGATTGTGAAGGTTCCATTTTGATAACAAGAGCAACTCCTTATGTAGCTAATTTAGAACCTTCTTACTACAATGAATATTTTCCAAAAATAGTTGAAAATGTATATTTTAATTGGAAAGGTGTTTCATGTAACGTAGAAAATAATCAAATAGATGTAGACCGTAGTATCGGTTTGATTTCAAATTGGGGTTACATATGTGATGAAAAATATTTGAATCTTGCGATTAAATGTGAAAATATCAGATATGAAATAATGCAGATTTATGAAGATGAATATTTTTTTGGAGAAATAGATTGTAGAGAAATACAAAAAGATATTTAACTTTAAAAAAATTATCACTGTTATGAATTTTAAAAAAATATGTATGGATATAGATAAAAATAAAAGTTTAAACATCCACAATTATTATCAAAAAATATTAGCTCTACTCTTTATTGAAAATTGTGACCCTTTTAATAGAAAATTGATTAGAATTGAAGCTGAAAAAGAAATTGGTGAAGGGATAGTAGATTTATTTTTGGAATGGGAGTATAAAAAAAATAGATTTTCTGAGATAATAGAAGTTCAGTTAAAACCAAGAAAGAAAATTTTGGAGAATAAAATAAAACTTTATGAAAATAAAACAAATCTTTTTTCAATTTGTATACCCTCCAATCAATTAACTGCAACTCGTTCTGTTTTTGGTAAAATGAAAAAAAGCTTATCAAAAATAAATATTGTTTATCTTGTGGATTCTGGAGCCATAGCCAAAAATAAAAGAAAGATAATAAAAGATAAGAATATGATTGTAGGTTTGCACTCTCCGTATTACTTAACTAAAAAAAGAGATTTTGAATTGATAAAAAATGATGTTAATTCGAAGAGGAACTTCCTTTTTGAGGCACTTTTACCTCATTATTTAAAAAAATAAAAAATGGCGGGCCTGTAGTTTAGCTTGGATAGAATACGAGCTTGCGGAGCTTGAGACCTGGGTTCAAATCCCAGCAGGCCCAGTGCTTTTAAACTTTTTTAAATAAAATTCCAATAGTAAGATTTATTAAAGCCACAGACATTTCATAAAATATGGGTGCAAAAAAAAAGAAATTATTTTCAAATTTTCTAAGAAAAAAACCTACTAAAATTTTGATAAATTTAAATAATGATAGTAAGTTAAGGTATGCTTCTGTTTTAGCTAAAGAGGTAGACTGCACATATTCTCATACTGTGAGAATATTGAATACAATGGAAAAAAACAATTTGGTTAAATTTGATAAAAAAGGGAGATTAAAAACAATTTCTCTTACACCAACTGGCAAAAAAATAGCTAACCATCTTTCGCAAGTCATAAATTTATTTAACGATGTAGAAAAATAATTAAAAATCATCTATTAATTTAGCATATTCATTTATTCTTTGAAAAGTGGGTTCTAATATGAATTTTTTCATTTCATCTAGAATTTTTTCTAAATCATTGAATTCTTTCAATCTATATTTATTCTTTATGTTTTCAATTAAATTCATCCTTTTTAATCTAACCAACTGTCTTCTTATATTAGAAGGGGTGACACCTTCTTCTCTCTTAATTCTTACTTCTTTTTCTATCTCTTTGGAGGACATTAAAATTTTTTTATTTTTCGCGTCCACTAAAACTTCGAATATGTCTGCTATAACATCTCGCGAGTCTCCTGGCTGAAGAAGTCCAATTGATATACAAAATTTTCTTATTAATTCTTTTTTGTTTTTTGAGCTAGGTCTCTCAAATTTTCTGAGAGTAATTTCACTCATAGGTGCATCTCTAAAAACTCTACCCATAGAATATTTAAATACGTACTATTTTATAAACTTTGGAGTTGAGAGTATGCAAAATGAACTTAGGAAATCATATGAATCAAAATACTGGTCTTTAATTTCTACTGTAGAACCTTCAAAAAATGGATGTTTTTTATGTCCGGCATCAGAAGAAAAAACAAAAGAAACATTTAGTATAAAAGATGCTAAAGGAAAATGGCTCGTAAGAAGTATAATTGACCCTTACCCTTTTACTCATCCCTCTATGTTTAAATTAAAAGAAAAGGATGATATTCTAAAAAAATATACTTCTCATGGGTGGAGTGAAATAATAATAGAACATAGAGAACATACAAAAGAATTGCAAGAATTATCTTCTGAGGAAATAAAAAATATTTTGTTAGTATATGTGGACAGAATAAAATCTATGAAAAATAGAGAAAACGTAGAACTCATAGGTATAATCAAAGATAATATGAAAATGGATTTCGAACATTCCAATTCTAAAATATTTACTCTTCCAATATTACCTGACTTGATAAAGAATAAAATAGATAATTTTAATGATTATAAATTCAAAAATGAGACATGTTTTTATTGTGATTTAATAGAAAGGGAAAAAGGTAGTCCTAGGGTTATTTTTGAAAATAAAAGTTTTATTGTTATCTCTCCGTTTAATCAAGAAAATAATTATGAAGTTACGATATTTCCAAAAGAACATTATTCTTGTTTGACTGATTTAAATGAATTTGAAATATTCACTTTGGCGGAAACAATAAAAAATATATTAACTCGAATGAAAATAGTTGTATCTCCTTTTAAATATTCAATGATATTTTACATAAAACCTTGTAGAATCGAAGATTTTCATTTTCATATTAGAATATTTCAAAAAACAATTCAACATTCTTTAAAAGAAGGATATGACATAAATCTTTGTAAATTATCACCTGAAAGTATAGCAAAAATATTGAGAGGTAAATAATAATGGAAAAAAAAGAATTTAATAAATTAATCAAAGAATTTGAAACAATAAAGGAATTATTCAAACCGTTAAGAGAAGAAATAAAAAAATCAAAAAAAATAAAAATAGAACTTGACAAAACGCGAGAAAACTTAGAGAAGCAAATTAAAAAAATAAGTTATGAATTGAACAAATTGAAACACGTGCCTAATTTGTCAAAAGATTTTTCGGTTATGAAAGAAAAGGTTGATAGACTTTTCAAGATTGTATCAGATTTAAAAGGTAGTGAAAACGATATAAAGAAAGATACCAAAAAAGACACGAATAAAAAAATAAAGGAGATTTCGGCAGATTTTGAAAATAGGTTTTCCTCATTAGATCAATTTACAAAAAAGGCTGTTGGTATAATAGAGAATTTAGGAGATAAAGAAAAAAAGTTAGAAGAATTATCAAAAAGAATTGATGAAGAAACTGACAAGAATACTAAAAAGATAAATAATATAGGAAAAAAAGTAAGTGTAATAGAAAAAGATGTGAAAGATTTTAAATCCGAACTTGAAAGAATAGATATAAAAGTATCAAAAATGTATAAGATTATTACGGAAATGGAGAAGGTGTTATAATGGAACTTCCTAGAAAAATAGCTAATTTAAAAGAAAATATAGATGAACTTAATAAAAAGATTTCTTCAATCGAGAAAGTTACAAAAAAGGTTGTAGAAGTTATAGAAGATGTTGGTGAGAAAGAGAAGAAGTTAGAAAGTCTTTCTAATAAAATAGATGAAGAAACTGACAAGAATACTAAAGGTATAAAATCGCTCGAATCTGAAATGGAGCAAAAGATAAAAGGTAT
>PWUQ01000027.1 GCA_003563585.1 Candidatus Parvarchaeota archaeon | reverse complement strand
TTAATCTTTTTTTGTATTTTTCAAGAACCATGTTCAACGCTTCTTCTAAATCCACATCAAACGAATTTGCAATAGTTATTATTGAATAAAGCAAATCACCGAGTTCAGATTTTATTTCTTCTTTGTATTCTATTTTCTTTCTGCCATAGTCGCTCATTTTAAGAATTTCCTTTGCAACTTCTCCAAGTTCAGACATTGCATCTAAAACTCTGTGTTCTGCAGGAGATTCTAAGTTGTTTTCTTTACAGAATTTTTTTATTTTTTCTTGAATTTCTTTCATTTTATTTTCACATATTTAATCATCCAAATCAAGATGGTTTATACAATTAAAACATAATAATTCGTTATTTTTTTCCTTATCTATTTCATAGATGTTAACGCTTGTATTGTGCAAACGTTGAATGCTTTCAAATTCAAATTTTTCTTCTCCGTTAATTGCCGCAATCAAAGCCTTTCCAATCCCACCATGACATACAAACATAACAACATCTTCATGATGTCTTTCTATTGTTTCATCAAGAACTTTCTTCGCTCTTTCAAATAATTGTTCTGTTGTTTCTCCGTTTTGTGGTTCAACAAAAGTTATTTTTTCATCGCCTGTATATCTTATATCTTCTTTTCTTTTGCCAGCCAATTCTCCTAAATCTTTTTCCCTTAAATTCTCAACAAATTCAATAGGTGTTTCAGGGTGATATTTTGCTATTTCTTTTGCTGTGTCTGCCGCTCTTGCCAAATCACTCGAATATATGTAATCTATTTTTTCATCTTTGAATCTTAATGCAACTTTTTTTGCTTGAGTGATACCGTTTTTAGAAAGCTTTCCGGGAAGATGTCCTTGAATAATCCCTGCTACATTCTCCTCGGTTTCTCCATGACGGATAATTATAAGTTTCATATGAATTAATCGAAATTAAATTTTTAAAATCCTTTCGAATATAATTAATAATAAAAAATATATATGTATAATTTAATTATTTACTATGAAAAACAAACCTGAAAAAATAATACATTCTAAAGAAAAACAAGAAATTATTTATAAAAAAGTGATTGAAAAAATCAAGGAAATTTTTGATTCTGATGAAAGAATAAAAGAAGTTAGAATATATGGTTCAATAGCTAAAAAAACGCTCGGAGAATATATTGAAACTTATAAAGCGGGAACTCCAACAGCAAGGAATGCTTCAGATATTGATATAATTTTTTTAATTGAAAATATTAAAAGCGATGAATTAATTTTAAATTCTGGATACACATTGAAGAAAGGAAGATTCATAAAAGACAACAAAGGAAAAATTATTTTTGTTGATAAACATCCTTTGATGTGTGCAAATCTAACCACACCAGAAGATTATAGAAAAAATTTGAATAAGCCATGGCCAGAAGGTTACGACTTTACAAAAGATAGCAAACTTTTATTTAAAAGGAATTGAAAAATAAAATGAAATATGTTGACGTGCACGCACATCTAAATGAAGAAATTTTCGACAAAGATAGAGATGAAATTCTGAAAACTTGTGAGGAAAAAGGGATTTTTGTAATAAACTGTAGTGGTGATAAAAAAGGGAATAAAAAATCGTTGGATTTATTGAAATCTTCAAACGTAAAAATATGTATGGGTATTTATCCTACAAAAACCGCAGAGATTTCTGATGATGAATTTTTTAAGGAAATAGATTTTATTAAAAAAAATATTGAAAAAATTTCTGGTATAGGTGAAGTTGGTTTGGACTTTCATTGGATTAAAGACAAAGAAAAACAGGAAAGACAAATTGAAAGATTCAAGGAGATAATATGGCTTGCAAACAAAAATAAGCTTCCATTAAACGTGCATTCAAGAAAAGCTGAAAAAGAAACAATTGAGATTTTATCAAAAAATGCTAAAGTTCCTGTTGTAATGCACTGTTTCGGTGGAAGTTTAAATCTTGCTAGCGAGGGCATAAAAAATGGTTTTCATTTTTCAATACCTCCAATTGTTATACGAAGTGGTAGTTTCAAAGCTTTGGTTAGAAAAGTTCCAATTCAACAACTCTTGTCAGAAACGGATTCTCCTTATTTAGGTCCCGACAGAGAGAGAAACGACCCCACAAATATTCCTTTGGTTATAAAACAAATTGCAGAAACAAAAAAAATTGATTTCGACACGGTTCAAAAACAAATCATAAAAAATGCACAGAAAGTTTTTAATATCTAAAATAAGATTAAGCTATACATGAACCTAAAATATTTCAGATTTAGCAAAAAAGAATTGATTCATCTATTCGTATCTACAATTGCATTATCTTTTGCATTTTCTTTAATATTATACAGGGAGCAGATTTATCCTGGTTTTAATTATAACATAATGTTTTTTATCAATTCGCTTATAATAGTGGGTTTTGCGTTTATACTTCATGAAGAACTTGGACATAAACTTGTTGCACAAAAGTATGGTTGTTGGGCAGAATACCGTGCTTGGCCAACTGGACTTTTTTTCGCTGTTGCGCTTGCAGTGATGAGCAAAGGTGGTTTTGTATTTGCGGCGCCTGGCGCAGTAATGATTTCAAATGTAAAAGAAAAAGGCTTAGGTTATGAATACATAAATCTCTCGGATGAAAAGATAGGTAAAATAGGCATAGCTGGAGCTGTTGTAAACATAATTCTTGCGGTTATCTTTTCAGGACTCACTATCATATTTACTTCTCATGTGTTCTCAATGGCAGCAATTGTAAATGTATGGTTGGCTCTTTTTAATATGATTCCATTTGGTCCTTTGGATGGTGCGAAGGTAATGAGATGGGATAAAAGAATTTGGATTGCGACAATAGGTATTTGCTTATTCCTTCTATTCACAATACCTGCTTTGTAAAAAATATCGAATAGCTAATAAATCATTAATAATTTCTATTATTATGTTTGACTTCCTAAAAATATTCACGAAGAAAAAACCCACTATAGAAGAAGAGTTATCTCTTGAAGATTTAAAAATTCGTATAAACGAAATGCGTAAAAAAAAGATAAATAGTATAAAAGAGGATGCTCAAAAAATCGTAAGTAAAATTGAATCTAATTTCAAGGAACTTTTAGAATTTTCTAAAACATTTGAAAAAAGCAAACTCACAAAAGAAATGGACCCAAGACTTCAACAAAAAGTAATTGGGGGTAGGTATAATGTTGTAAGAAAGATTTCTCTCGCAGCCAAAAAGTTTTTTGAAATAAAACAAAAAATGAAAAATTGGAATGAGATAGTAGAATATGAAAAAAGTATTTCTGAAGTTTTTAAAAAGTGTGAATCTTCTTCTCTAATGAAAAGCATGGGGGTTGCTAATTTAGGATTTAAGGGAGAAGTTTCAAAAACAGATTCTTTGCTTAAAAAAATAAAGGGTTCGATAAAAGATTTGAGAGATATAATTTATGAAAATGAGAAAGAGATGGAAGCTCTCATAGAAATTAAGAACAATATAGAAAAAATTGAAGAAGAAAAATCAAGTATAGAAAAAATGACATCGGAATTGGAAGAAAACAAGAATGGATTGAAAAATTTAACTGAAAAACAAGAAATTCTTTCAAAAGAAATAGAAAAAATGAAAAATTCAAAAGAATACAATGAAAAAATTTCAATTGAAAAAGAACTTGAAAGATTAGACATCGAAAGAAAAAAGCTTGATAGAAATATTAGAAACAAAGTTAATTTCACTTCTAAAGCTCTTAAAAAGTATTTGCATTATTCTAAACCCTTGCTAAAAAAAGAAATTATTGATTTAATTGAAAGATACATGGAAAATCCTGAGAGAATATTAAATTCGGATAAATCTTCAAAAATATTAAGCATTTTAGAGGATGCTAAAAAATTGATTGTGTCAGATAATATAAAATTTGATTCAAAAACAAAGCAAAAAGGGATATCTGAAATACAAAAACTTCCTAAGATATTTCAAAATTTTAAAAAAGAAATGGATAATATTTCAAAAGATAAAAGAGAGAGAAAAGAAAAACTCAAAAACTTCAAGAACATTAATTTGGAAAACAAAAAGGATGAATTAAAAGTAACTGAAGAGAAAATGGAAACATTAAAAGATGAAATAAAAAGATTGAATGAAAATTTGGAAAAAACTAAAAATAGTTTAAAAAATCTTAAGGATGAAATATGTAAAATCGCTTCTAAACTCGAAATGAAGGTAAAAATTTCTAATTAATTAGAAAGACTTTTAACTTAAAAATAACTGAAATATTCGATGAGATTAATTAAAATA
>PWUQ01000089.1 GCA_003563585.1 Candidatus Parvarchaeota archaeon | reverse complement strand
TCTTTAACTTTTTTATCCACATTAAATATAATCCCATCTACTAAAAATTTTTCGTAATCATTAGATTTTACTTCACCTATTATCCTTGCCATTTACGTCCTTCTAAAATATAAAAATGAGATTTTATCATATAGTCATTTTCCGAACTTATACTTCACCGTAGGAAAACAATAAATCCATCGATGCGATATCTTCCAGTTGGTGAGCCAACCGTTATCATGTTACCCCATTCGGTAAGATGGTGTTTTTCTAATGTTAAATAACTCCAACTACCAGCAACTAATTCTTCTTGGCTCAAGTAGTAAGTGGGTCCGTCAACTCCGACTTGTATCGAAATATAACCTGGCTGAATAATTCTATTTGTTCTTACACCGAGAACAATATCATCCCAAGTTTCCAAATCCTTTCTTTCTATATCGAAAGAGTATACATGTTCGCTAACAGGTGTTCTTGCTGCAACGAATTGAAGTTTTATATCTGTTAAATTATAAACTCCTCCCTTATCTGCTTCAAAAACAATTTCATTTTGGCCAACCCTTAAACCACTTTCATATAGTTTTTCTGAAATAATAATTAATTCATTTTCTTCAATTCTTTCAGAAAATATTATCCTGTCATTTATCTTTACAATCAATTCTCCTTCTTCAATAGCTTCGGTAGGGAAAAATGAAAGTCTTATTTCACTTCCCACAAGATTGCTCCTGCTTAAAGGAATTGTTTTGGATTCTGTTGGTTTTTCTGCACTATAATATGCTTGAACAATATCGATTTGTATGTTGGAGTAATCACGACTCCAGAAATAACCCCTATGATTAAATGTTAATACAACTTCGTTCCCTTCTTCCAAAAGGTTTTTTGGTATTGTTATCTCCATTTCCCCTATTTCTATATTTTCATAAAATACTATAGTTTCATTTATGGAAACTTCTATTTTTTGAGAACCTTTTAAGTCTGTTACATTAAGCCTTAAACTTAAATCATTCGTATTCTCAATATCAATATTTCTGATAAGTAAAGTTTGCGAATCGCTTCTAAGAATGGACGTTCTTGGATTTATCTGCATTGAATCAAGAACCCGTTCTTTTATTGGATAATTAACATATGCATCCTCAAGTTCATAATCAAAAACTATTTCTCCTGTTGCATGTCCTATTTCCACAAATTCTCCGCTACTGAATAATGATTTTTTTCCACCAACTTCTTCCATAAGTCTATCTTCTTCTGGAATTCCTACGGGCGGCAGAAGTTCTGCTCTTTCTGCAGGATGAACCATAATAAGATATATGAGCATTAGTCCTATCATAGATACCAATATTATTGGCAGCGCGTATTGTGCTTTTTTTGACATTTTTACCATGAAATAAGAACGATTTTGTTATTAAAAAGCTTTTTCAAATTACTGTATTAGACTTTAGAGTATACATAATAATATATATTAAATCTTGTTTATAATATGTTAATGGGTGCTGAAATAATTTTCAAGGGCGATATCTTTGGAGACTGCCATTTAGAATATTATCCGATAGACCCTGATGAGTGTTCTTCAAATTATCCTATAAGAACTTTGGGAGAACTTCTATTCGATTCAGATTATTACATAAATTTAGGAGATAATTCTGGAAAACATTCAGTCGAATTATTTAATGTTATGAATAATAAAGAACTTGAAAACATAGTTTCTATTCCAGGAAATCATGATATTAGTTTGTTGTTTGGAAAAGAAAGAGTGAGAGGATTTTATAAACACAAAATTGAAGATAGGGAAATTAAAACCTTAAAAAAAAATAAATATGGCAGATTCGGAGATACAAAAAAAGATTTTAAAATAATTGAAAAGAAAGGATTTAGCTCAGATTATAAAGCTTATTTTCATGTCTTGGAATCAGATGTAGGACCAGTAATTTCAGCATATAGACATCATCCATTTATGCTTTCTAGACAAAATGATTTGTATTTTGTAAATGAATTAATCAAGGAAATAGAACCAGTTTGTTTTTACATGATTGGTGCTCATTCACATGAAGACGTTGTAAAAATCACATCCAAAAAAAAGGAAGTAGGATATTCTGATGAAAAAATACCCATTGTTAGTATTGTAATCCCTCCATACACATTAGGAAGATTTAATGAAAATCTACATATATTGCAACACCTTTCTTATCCTAAACAACCTTACTTTTATGCTAGCATAATACATACAACCATCAGAAGTGATTAATCTTTAGAATTAAGTCAAAAATATTGGGAACACAAATCGGTTAAATGTAGAAATCTCACTAATTCTAATGAGATACTAAAGAATAAAGATATTGAAACACCTATATCTCTGAGAGGTGAATTTTATGACGGGACTTGAAATTTTAATAACTAATAAAGAAATTTCTGAGAATTTGTTAGAAAAGCTTCCAGAAAAAATATACAAAGTAATAATAATGAATTCAAAGAAAATAAATTTGAATCCCCTGAAAAGAACTTATAACATAAATTATCATTCGGAGTTGCAAATAGAATATCTATCAATAATTCCAAAATTTTTAAACAATAAAAAAATTATAGAGCTGATTTCTGATAGAAAAAGATTTTTTGAGATGGAAAAAGATTTTGCATATTTAAATCTAAATGATAAAAACATTTTAACGCAATATTCTGAATTTGATGAATTTTTGAAAGATTACTTGAAACACTAGACAATACCCCAAAAGTTAAAAGATGTGTCCAGCAAAATATAATTATGGAATTGAAGGATATAAAATACAAACTTCCTGAAAAATTATACAATTCACTTGAACAAAGAGAAATAAAAAAACTTAGACCACCCCAAAAACTTTCCATAGATAATGGATTACTTGTTGGAAAAAATCTGATTGTCGCATCTCCAACAGCATCAGGAAAAACTCTTGTTGCGGAAATTGCATGCGTAAAAAATGTTCTTGAGAAAGGAGGAAAATCAATTTATCTCACTCCACTCAAAGCTCTAGCCAGAGAAAAGTATAACGAACTGAAAAAAAGTTACCCATTTTTGAAAATAATGCTTTCAATAGGAGATTATGATTCTAGCGACCCGTGGCTTGAAAAAGCTGACATAATTATTTGCTCTAATGAAAAATTAGATTCCTTAATTAGACACAATGTTCCTTGGCTGAGAGATGTAAACACAATTGTAGTAGATGAGATTCATTTGTTAGACCAGCCAGATAGGGGACCCACATTAGAAATTTTAATAACTCGCTTGAAAGAGTTTTGCTCAGAAGCTCAAATAGTAGCGTTGTCCGCTACAATAAAAAATGCAAAAGAACTTGCGGAATGGCTGGATGCCAGTTTGGTAAAAAGTGATTATCGTCCAGTTGAATTGGAATATGGGATTTGTTTCGACAATAAAATTTTCTTTGAAAAAAAAGAAAAAAAACTTTCTGATGAAGAACGTCCCGAACATCAGGTTTTAAAAGACACTTTAAAAATTAAAAAACAAATTTTGGTTTTTTTATCGAGCAGAAGGAATGCCGAATCGGTTGCAAAGAATGCAAGAAGCATCACTGGAAAATTTTTAACACCCGAGGAAAAAAAGGAACTCGAAATTTTAAGCAGACAAGTTCTTAATGCGCTTGAATCTCCAACAAAGCAATGCAAAAATTTGTCTGAGTGCGTGAAATATGGCACCGCGTTTCATCATGCAGGATTGGTTTCCAAACAGCACAATTTAATTGAAAACGCATTCAAAAAAGGAATTATAAAATTAATTTCTGCAACACCCACATTGGCTTTTGGACTAAATCTTCCTAGCCACACTGTTCTTGTGAGGGATTTGAAAAGATACAGTCCAGAATATGGAAGTGACTGGATACCCGTTATTGAAGTTCATCAAATGTTCGGGAGAGCTGGACGCCCCGAATTCGACAGGGAAGGAAGAGCGCTGACTGTTGCTAAAACCGAAGCCGAAAAAGATGAGATATATGAAAGATACATTGTCGGCGAACCAGAGGAAATATATTCAAAACTTTCGGCAGAACCTGTTTTGAGAATGCAAACTTTAGGTTTGATTGCAAGCAGGGAAACCCCGGATAAAAAATCACTTTTCAATTTTTTCAAAAAAACATTTTTTGCTTATCAATATGAAGACATGGGTAAAATAAAGAACATACTCAAAAGAATTATAGATGAATTAAGAGACTTTGATTTTGTAACAATTTCAGGAGAAAAATTAAACCCCACTAAAATTGGTAAAAGGGTTGCAGAACTTTACATAGACCCTTTATCTGCAAACTTTTTAATTGAAAAAATTTCTAAG
>PWUQ01000023.1 GCA_003563585.1 Candidatus Parvarchaeota archaeon | reverse complement strand
TAAACTATTCATAAGAAAGGAGTGGGTTTATGTCTCAAAAAATAAATAAAATAGATGCGGGTAAATTTTTAAGAGATAATGGGTTGCTTTTTGAAATTAATAAAACCATACTTCATCCATTAGGGTTAGCATTAGAAGTATTTGTTAATAGTGATAATGGATTTAGTTTAACTTGGCAGGAAAACGAATTAGAAAAATCATGTTACTTGGGCAGAGAAGCATTGGGTAATTTATGGGACTACAGAGATGATCCAGAAGGGATATTATTTGGCAAAGACACCTTTGTAGAAGGCAAAAAGAAATATGAAGAATTTATGCAAAAATTTGGAAATAAAAAGTTAAAAGAACGAAAAGACGCTTTGGGTTTTATTGTGCAAGAAGATGAAAGTCAATAAAATAAGATATTTATAAAATAGTGTTAAACAGGGTAGATAATTAAAGAAAACAAAAGCATTAAAGAGTATGAAAGAGGTGATATTATTAAATTGTTAACCAAAGGCAATGCACTGCTCAAAACAGTTGTTGTAATAACCGGAGCAAGTTCAGGCGTGGGGAAAGATGCAGCAATTGAATTATCAAAAAATGAAAACTATCATATTGTACTAGTAGCTAGAAATGCTGAAAAACTAAATGAAACAAAACAAGAAATAGAAAAACATAATGGTAATGCCTATAATTTTGCCACAGATATATCAATAGAAAGTGGCGTAAAAGACTTGGCTGAATATATTGAAAAAACATTTGGCAAGTTAAACGTTTTGATAAATAATGCCGGGATGGGTATTTTTAAACCAATTGTAGACTTAGAGTTAGATGAATGGAATTTAATGCATGACACAATGGTTGTTGGCACTTTTTTGTGTTGTAAATATTTAATACCATTAATATTAAAATCAAATCACGAAGAAAAAAGGCAAATTATAATTAATTCATCTTTTTGGGGACAATATGGCAGGACACCGCTTTGTGCGTCATATATTGCTGCCAAATTTGCCCAAAGAGGGTTTTCACTCTCGCTTCGAGAAGAATTGCGACATCAAAATATTAAGGTGATATGTTTAATGCCTGGGTCTATTGACACTCCGTTTTTTAGTGAAGGTGGTTGGGTGCATGATCCCAATAGGATTTTGAATAGTAAAGAAATTGCCAAGATGTTGAATGATTTAGTGAAGTATAATAGCAATTTTGTTATCGAGGAAATTGTAGTTCAAGCAATCAATCCAGATTGAGGTGATTAATTTGTCTCGAAAATTGAAGTGTCAAATATGTGGGATTAAAGATGATCGGGAAAAAATAAAAATTAAACAAGGCTATTGTCATCGAGACAAATGTTATGATCAATATTTAAAACAAGAAGAGTTCAAACAAAAGGAAAAAGAACAAAAATATGAACTGTATGAAACTATTAAGCGGTTACACAACATAGCCATAATACCACATCAATTTTTCCCGTACATTGAAGCCCTTCGTAATGGTGATATCGCGTTTGGTAAAATAAAAAAGCAATATAAACAAGGTTTTACTTATAATGTAATAGATAAAACCTACAAGCATTGTAATAGTAATATTGATTGGGCTAAAGATAATAAAGATTTTAGGGGTAGCACTATGAATATGTTGAAATATACATTTACAATTGTACAAGATAAAATAAATTATATAAACAGTAAAATAGAAAAACAACAAATGCAAAAAGCACATGTAGATAAAATAGGCGATGCTATGAAACCAGATGACCATGATGTTGAATATAGAAAAACAAAAAATAAACATGATATTAGTAAATTTTTAGATTAAGACATGCGAGGGCTGAAGGGGGTATCAAATGGCTAATGTTTTAGAACAACTAAAAGACGAAGTAAAAG
Organism: Candidatus Parvarchaeota archaeon; assembly: GCA_003563585.1. Classification (GTDB taxonomy): domain Archaea; phylum Nanobdellota; class Nanobdellia; order CSSed11-243R1; family CSSed11-243R1; genus CSSed11-243R1. The sequence goes on along the minus strand of PWUQ01000023.1, from coordinate 2,448 downwards.
TATCTGAGGCATGTCTTACGGGTATTTTTTGGAATAAACCTTCATTATATGATTTATATGATACAGATAAATTAAATAGAAAAACTTTTTTAAACGATATTTGGGGTTTTTATTTTGGTCTTGGGAGGCATATGTATGAACATGGCATAACGGTTTTTGATGATGTGGTTACAAATAAATTTGTTAAAGACATAGGTGTACAAAAAACATTTGAGAAATATAATGAATATGAAACAATACAAGAGCTAATGAATGAAATGAAAGAAAAAGAGGGAAATTTAGATGGACATTATGAAGAAGTAAAAAAGTATGAAGTAATTGTAAATTTAATTGATTTATTTGGGAACAAAGTTGTCAAGAAAAATAGTGGTTATGATTATAAAAAAATGGACAAAGATCAGATATATTTGTATTGGCAAGATAAAATTAATAATATTGGCGTTACTAGAGATGTAAAATTTGATGAACAATTTTTACTTGAAAACTTAGAGGATATAATAGATGATTGGGATGAAAATCCAATTACAGGATTGCCTTTTTATAACAGTCGTCAAATGAATAGAATAGTTCCAGGAATAATTCCTGGAAATGTTTACATCTTTGGAAGCAATAGCGGTCGTGGGAAAAGCTCTATAACTGTAAATAAATTGTTTTTGTCTGCAATTGAAAAAAAGGAAAAGATTCTAGTAATCGCTAATGAAATGAACCTTCAAATGTATCGTTCTCTTCTTATTGTTACTAGCCTAGGTGTAGGAACTAAGCAGGGCTTTGATAGGAGTAGAATACAAAAAGGACGATATACGCCAGAAGAAAAAGAAAAGTTAAAAAATGCTGTAAAATGGGTAAAAAACTTATGTAACGGAGACGATAAATTAATTACATTTGTGTTTATGAATAACTATATAATGAATGATGTTGAAAAAATAATTAAGTATTATGCCATGAGAGGCATTAGATATGTGATTATAGATACTAGCAAAGTATCTCAAAATTATAAATCAGATCAAAGATGGGCTGGCTTCGGAGATGATTATAGAAAATTATATGAATTAGCAAGAGAAGATGGCGGAGGATTTAATTTAGGGATATATACTACTGTTCAACTATCTCCGGGGGCATTAAAGCAAAGATTTTTAAATGAACATGCTTTAGCTGAATTTAAAGGAATTACTAGAGAAGCATCTGTCGTTATGCTAATGCGCAATGTTTGGGCAGATGAACTAGAAGGAGGCAAAAATGAACTTCTGGTTCATAGATATGTTAAAGACCCTACTGGAGAACAAAAATATGTAAAAGAAGAGTTTAAATTAGACAGAGATAATCAATATTATTTATTGTTTACAGCTAAGAATAGATTAGGGATGGATGTAAATTCTGGACAACAAATATTAGTATTATGCCCAAACTTTAATAATAACACATGGGAAGAAATAGGATGGACATGGGTGTTCGATGATAAGAATTTTTAAGGGGGAGGTGATATGTCAGAGCTAAAAGAAATATTAAAGCGTATATATGAAGAAGAAAAAGTTCCAGAATTGTATGAAAGACTTGGATGCAAAGATGTTAAAAGAGAACAGCGGGGGAGACTTGTCACAGCATCTCTCCCAACTGGGGACAATAAAAGATCTGTTCAAACATATTGTGATAATAAAAAGTTAGTGTCTTTTATTAGAACTCGCAATATTAAAGGCAATGTATTTGATATTATTGGTCACATAAAATTTAATTGCCAAAATAAAGAAGAAACAAGGGATAAGTTGTATGATGTTAAACGGTGGATATATGATGAATTTGATTGGCATGAAATGGGTAATGGGAAATATGAGCCGAAAGAAGATTACTTGGATTGGCTTAAAAAAATTAAACAAAAGCGCAAAAGCAGTGAGAAGTTACAGGAAAACAAAGTGTTGCCCGAAAGTGTGCTGTTGGAATATGTGCAGTTGCCGCATCAAAAATGGATTGATGAAGGATTATCTTATAAAACGCTGGTTTTATTCAATGTGGGGTATTGCATGAGCACCGATAGAATAACGATCCCTTTAAAAAACAAAAATGGAAAAATCGTAGGAATCAAAGGCAGATATGTTGGTGACGATGAAGAGGTGTTAGACGGTAAAAAATATATATATTTGCATCCATGCAATGGTGGGTGGGAATTATTTAATCTGCATAGGGCATTACCACATATTGAAGAAAAAAAGCAGGTAATAGTAGTTGAAGCTGAAAAAAGCTGTATGTTTTTAACTCAGTATGGATTTCCAAATTGTGTTGCTATTGGGGGAAGTAATTTAACGGAACAACAAATCAGAATGTTAAAAAACCTGGGGATGGATGTTGAGATTGTGTTGGCATGGGATAAAGATAAAGACAGAGAGTTTATTAAAGGGCAGATTAAAAATTTTGGCAACAGAGATTTGAGAGAGATAAGTATAATATTTGACAAAG
>PWUQ01000062.1 GCA_003563585.1 Candidatus Parvarchaeota archaeon | reverse complement strand
CTTTTGATAATTGTTTTTATCAAAATAAACATGTTTCAACACCCAACTGTTGGGTTCGAAAGTAGTTTTAGCATAATCCCCCTTCTCTATTTTTCCTCCAATACCATCAAATCTTCCTCCAGGTTTTAAACCTCTTTTTAGTGTTATTTTTTCACCATCTACATTATCAATAATTCCCTTGAAATGTATTTCTCTGCCATTGATTTTTTTATGTTTTATTTTATAAAACATACCTTTCTTTGGACCATTTTTTTCTAACACCTTATTTATTTTTTCAGATATTATATTGTCATCTATGTTTTCAAGCAACTCTGCAAAATCTACAAGAATACTTTGACCTCCAGATTTCAAAAAATGATGTCCTATAATAGTGTTTAAAACATTTTTTCTTATTTTATCCAATTCTTTTTTTGAGTGGGGACCAAAATTAACATAAAAAACATCCAACCCCTTCTCTATTAATTGTGGTTTTTCAACACTATCAAACTTTTTCCTAATCTCTTTCTCTTTTTTATAAAGGGATTTTATTTCATTTTTTAAAATTTCAGTATCTTTTCCTTTTGCCAAAGCTTTCCAGAGTATACCCCAACCTTCCTCTTTGAAATTTTCACTTATTTCTTTTATTCTTTGTATTTCATCCTTTTCTTTTATATGTTTAGAAATTTTTGTGAAACCATTTTTGATTAATATTGCATTTTCTCCAAATATCCTTAGATTGGTTGAAAGAATTTTTCTATTGTTTATCACTGATTTTACTTGCACGATTATTTTTTCACCCTCTTTTAAAAATCCCCAATAATCATGAAGATTTAATATTCCTTCTTCTTCACCTATGTTCACAATAACCTTATCTGATTTAGTGCTTTTTATTATACCGCAATAAATAGAACCTGTTTCTATCTTTTTAATAACAATATCAAAAAAATTTTCTTTTAAGATATCGACAATTTTTTTTGAATTATCTCCACTAACTACAACACCATTTAAATCATCTATATCATAAACTAATGTTGTAGCAGATTCATCGTTATCCTCCATCCCCAATCTTTTTGACATCGTTTCAGAAGGTTGTACTACATCTATTTCATTGCTTTTAAATAGAGTAATAAGGGCAGTAGAATAAATACCCCTTATCTTAACTTTCATCTATTCACCCATGTTTTGGTATTTCTTCTTAAGCGCATTTTTCTGGACGTCATAAACCTTCTCACAGCTTTTTATTCCAAGTTTTATAACTTCTTTCATTTTTTTGTTTGGAAGTTTTCCATCCAACTGTAAAAGAGTTATTTTTTTCATTCTTGGCATATACGCTATTGGTATATCTGTTGCATCAGCTATATCTTCTTCTTCCTTATTTATGTCTACAACAACCTGGTCTTTGTAATGTCCAACCGCTACAGATGAAACTATATCTCTCATTGCAATCCCTGCATCTGCAAGTGCTAATGAAGCTGCGCTTATTGCTGCACATCTTGTTCCTGCATTCGCCTGTATTATATTAGTATAAAGTTCTATCTGTGTTTTTGGATATTCCTTTACAAAAATAGATGGCAATACAGCATTTTTTATAACCATGCTTAATTCAACACTTCTTCTATTTGGCCCAGGTCTTTTTCTTTCTGGAACTGAAAAAGGATACAAATCATAATAGCTTCTAATAATTGCCTTCTCAGGATCTTCCATATGCCTTGGCAATACATTAGTAGGTCCATATACTCCTGCCATAGCTATTGTATCTCCTACTTTAAACATAGCAGAACCATCTGCTTGTTCTATAACCCCAACTTCTGCTTCCATTGGGCGTATCTCATCAGGTTTTCTATTATCTGGTCTTTTAGTCATTTTTAACACCTTCCAACATTTCTTTAACTCTATCAGTCAAACCGCTTGTATGTGCCTGTGCTTCAATCATATCAACAGCTCTTTCAACAAGGCTTTGTCCTTCAGCCGGACCATTTATCCATATATACCCATTTTGTCCTACATGAATTCTGCAGTTTGTTTTTTCTTTTATCATTCCTATCATACTACCTTTCTTTCCAATTAATCTTGGAACCTTGCTATATGAAATTTTTAATAATCTTCCACCTTCCAATTTTCTAGCTCCATAACTTTTCATTGTTAAACTTATCATTTTTGATTTTGTTACATTTGTAACTTTTACAGAAATTATATCTCCTATATCGAAATATTTGCTTATATCTGCTTTAGATAAGTCTACATATTCTTTGACTGCATCACTCACAGTCAAATTTATATGATACGGGCAGCCTATATCTATTGACCACGTCGAGAAACCAATATCTCTAACTATGCCAACTACGTCATCTCCTCCTTTAGGCATATAATTCCCTTTTAATGGGATAACTTTTATAACGTGTTTTCGAACTTCTAAAAGTCCTAAATTTTTGGAGAATATGCTTTCACCTTCTCTAAATGTTCCTGTTGAAGGTAAAAAATCCATACCCTTTGCAATTTCCTCACCAGGAATTACAATATTTTTTTCTTCAATTAATAATTCACTCATTTTTAATCACCTTTTTCATCTATTTGAACATCTCCACTAGTTTTTTTATTTAATTCATCTATAAATCCTTCCACCATTCTTGGCGGTATTTTAACTGTTGCTTTTAATGCCCCGCTTTGAAGCCATTCATCTTTAATAATTTCTCCATATTTTTTTAATATTCCATAACAAGCCGCAGAATACTGAGCGGGAATAATTACTTCAAATTTTCTTTCTTCGAAACTAATTGGGATTATACTTCTTAAGCTTTCAACAATTGGTTTCATTTGTTCTTCTGCTGACCTAAAAGGATGTATATTTAGATTTATTTGTTCCATAGCAAGTTCTATTCTTTTTGGAGGAATAGGATTTTTTGTTTTTGCGTCTATCGCATTCTCTGATATTTTTGAAATTATTTGTTTTTTCTTTTCATTTGAAAGTTTTCTTTTGTAATCTGCTGTTATGTTTATGTCTCCTTTGTTTATTATTTCTCTCGCTATGTCTTCTATACTATCCGTTTCAAAAGTTTCATACAGATTAGGAGCAACATCACCCTTTCTTGCGTCTTTAAAAACGTTCATAACCGCAAGAACACTTCGTATATCTATTTCTTCTCCCTTTCTTAGTTTTAATGCTTGTTCACAATCAACAAGTATTTCAAACTTTTGTCCATTTTTTTCTAAAGTAGCTATTACAGCTTCGTCTACGTTTACCATGTTATCTTTCCTTATTTGAGTATTTTATTTACTTCGGATTTAGTCAATTTTTTAAAACCTTGTTCCGCAGACACAACAGCGACATCAACTCTTTCTTTGCTAAATTCAGAACCAAGTGCTTTTTTCAACGCAGACATACCTAATTCAATACCTTCTTCTGTGCTTAATGTTTCTTTATATTTTGTTTCTAATACTTCCTTTACTTTTTGTGCGCCTTCTCCTATACTTGTTGCTCTATATTCAAAGTATATTCCACTGGGTTCTGTAAGGAAAAGTCGTGGACCTGTTTTATCAACACCACCTATTAAGAGTGCTACACCAAAAGGTCTAACTCCTCCATATTGTGTATATATGTGTTGTTGGTCACTGACGTCCTTAACTAAAGATAGAACATCAATTGTTTCGTCATAAACTATTTTGTGGCTTTGAGCCGAAGTTTGCGCTTTTTGTATAAGAGTTCGTCCATCTGACATTATACCTGTTGCTGTTGAACCGATGTGTTTGTCTATTTGAAATATTTTTTGAACACTATCAGCTACAATTAATTTTTCTGCAACTTTTTTATCTGCCATTAATACAATTCCATCTTTACATACTAATCCGATGGTTGTTGCGCCCTGGGAAACAGTTTTTTTTGCATATTCAACCTGAAGAATTCTTCCATCAGGAGAAAAAACTGTTATCGCCCTATCATATCCCATAATATCATGGGGCATATTTTTTACCATATATTTTACCTCCGTTTTATTTTTTTCAAGGTACCAAAAACTTTTGTGGTTTTGAAAATGACTGGTTTTTTGTGTATTTCACTTATTGAAGCCATTGCAAACTTTGCTTTTTGAACATATTTGTGATCTATTTGTAAAACATACGTATTTTGTTTTGATAATTCTTTCAAAAGCTTAGGATGCGCTTCACTTAAACCAATTATACCAAAAAGCTCTTTTATCGCCTCTTTTATTTTTATTTCTATTAAATTTTCGTTAAATTTACTATTTGAAATAATTTCGAAACATATATAACGTTTTCTATAAGGTTTTCTCATGATTGATTAATCGTTTTAAAGCTTTTAAAGTTTATCAAGATAGACTACTAAAAAACAAAATGTTTATATAGATGTCTATACTATTCTATAGTATGAAACAAACAACAATTCAGATACATAAAAAATCTAAAAAAGAATTAGATAAACTTAAAGAATATGATAGAGAGACTTATGAAGATGTG
>PWUQ01000090.1 GCA_003563585.1 Candidatus Parvarchaeota archaeon | reverse complement strand
ATAATAAAAGGTTCTGGAAAAATGGATTTGGATAGACTTTTTGATGTTTTTAAAGAAAATGGGCTGATATGATGAATTCTTTTACTGAAAAGTACAAGCCTAGAAATGTCGATGAAATAGTTGGTCAAAAATCCTCAGTATCAAAAATTATAACTTTTTTGAATAGTTTTCCAAAAAATAAAAAAGCTCTTATGGTTGAAGGACAATCTGGTGTAGGAAAAACAGTTAGTGTAGATGCAATATCCAAAAGCATGAATTATGAAATAGTTGAAATAACTCCTAGTCAGCTTGAAGATGGAGAATATGTAGAAAAAGTTTTTGGTAACCTTGTTAAATCTGGAAGTATATTTGGCAAGAAAAAATTAATTGTTATAGATTATGTGGAATCTTTAAATTTTAGAACTATTTCACAAATTATAAAATTAATAAAAGAGACTCATATACCGATAATTTTAATTGTATTGGATTCTTGGAATCAAAAATTCAAGACGCTTAGATATTATTGTGATATTGTAACTTTTAGAAAATTAAGTTCTCTTCAAATATCTAACAAGCTAATAAGTGTCTTGAATAAAGAAAATATAGAATTTGAAAAACCAGTTGTGGACTTTTTATCGAAAAATTCTGATGGAGACCTTCGTGCAGCCTTAAATGATTTAGAGATTTTATGTGTTGGAAAATCAAACATAAAAGAAAAGGATATTGTTTTTGTGGAAAGTAGAAGAATCGAAGAAGATATATTTAAGGGACTTCAGAAAATATTCAAATCTCCCTTTTCCAAAGAAATTTTGAATGTTTTTGAATCTGCAAATATTGATTTGAACATGGGTATTCTATGGGTTTCAGAGAATCTACCAAAAGAATATAGAGATCCAACCAGTCTAAAAAAAGCATACAATTTTATTTCAAGAAGCGATGTTTTTTTAGGTAGGATAAAGAGGAGACAATATTGGAGATTTTATACATATTCCAAAGCACTTTCAACAGCAGGAGTCAATCTTTCTAAGGAGAATAAAAAAAACACGTATTCTGGTTTTGTTAGGTATTCATTTCCTTCTAAAATTTCGGAACTCTCAAAAACTAAAAAACTTCGCAAGACAAAAAAAAGTATTGCTAGTAAAATGTCTGAAGAATTGTATGTGTCTACAGATATATTCGTAAATGAGTATATACCACTTTTGAAATTTCTTATAAAAAACGAACCAACATTAAAAAAAGAATTATCTCAAAAATTTAATTTGAAAAAATCCGAAGTTGATATTTTAGTTAAGTAATTTACTTCCTTTAATTTGCTTCCCATTAAAAAATACTGGATTTATTCTTAACTTATCTGTTTTTTTATCATACGTATATATTTCATAAATTTCTTTAATGATGGGCCAGCCTTTTGTTCCATCACCTAAAACAACTACCGCTTCTATGTTCGCTATTGCTGGAACAGCTGCTATGTTGTCAAGTAAACTCATCGCTTTGTCTAAATTTGGAGCGTTTAATGAGATTAGGCAAAGATTTTCACTAGCAAAATTCAATATTTTGTCTATCTGATTAATTTCACTAGAAATTATTAATTCGGGATTTTTTCTGATAATGTCTTTTATAACTTTTTTTTGATTTTCATACATAGGTAATATTTTTTGAATCCAATTTTTTCAGGTAGTGCTATTCCAGGAAAATTTTCTAAACTTACTATATGTTCTTTTTTGGACATCATCGCAAGAGAATTGAGAACAGTTATTCTATTCAATGGATTGCTACCAACAATTAAAACAGTTCCTTCTTCATCAATAACTTTTTTTAGGTAAGAAAATATTTTTGAAGAACCAACTCCCATCTTTATAAGGTTCTGTGGCATGTGTGGCATCTGCGACATTTTACTTATACTCAGTTCATTTTTATCATATCGAATTTCGATTTTTTTATCTTTTTTAAAGAATCCAAGATATCTTTGAGTATCTCTAACCTTTTTACTTTTTATTTTCAAATTTTTAGATATATCTTCAATCTGTTTCTTACTTTTAAAAATTATATTTGTTTGCAGCACTCCGCTGTATCTAGGGTTGGTGTGATAAATTTTTACATTTTTTCCAAGCCCTTCGCAAAGTATATGGTTTATATTGGAATCATGCAACAAAGAATCAATTTTTCCAAAACCTGCATACTCTTTGAACAAATGATATTTTAGTTTCACTTTTTCATATTTTGAAAGTTCTTCAGATTCTGAACGAATCTTTGGAGATATTAATTTTGAAAAAACATTAAAATCCATATTTTTTAATTTTTCTTTCTTATCAGAGTTTTTTATTTTTTCCAATATATTGTAAAATATTTCTCTTTCTTTTTTATCTAGTTCTGCTTCTTTTAGATAATAATAACATCGGTTAGAATCTTTTAATATTAATGCTTCAGAAATTTTGTATTCAACTCCGTCTATATTAAAGATTACAAGAGGGTAAGAGTCTACCTTTTGAAAACTTTTTTTATTTAATCCTTCCATGATATCATCCTATCACACTAATCCACATGAATGCGATTAATGAAATTATGATTATTATTGAAATCAATATCAATAATGTTATATGAGGTGTAATCCCTTTTTTCATTATAATCCACCACTTTTTTGAAGAGCTTTTTTTATTCTCTCTCGCGTTTCATCTTTTTTAAATTGTTTTTCCAAAGAACGCAACGTTTCCGTCAAATCCCTTTTTTCTTTAGCTAGCATTAGTAATTGTTCTTTAATTTCTGAAGTGTCAGTTTTTTTAGAAATATCCGAATCATCAGTTTTTTTAGAAATCTCCAGTCCAGAAGATTCTTGGATTTCTTCATGTTCCGAATTTTCTTCCTTTTGGACTTCTTTAAAACTTCCTTCTTTTAAACCAGGTATCTTCATAAATTCAACTATCTTTTTTATGTTTTCAGCCATATCTGTAAAATGCAACATAAATTGTGCTATGTTTTCTTGAAGTTCTATGTTTGTTTTTGTTGTTTTTTCAATTTTATCCGAAAGCTTTTCAATTTTTTTTTCTAATTTTTCAATTTCTTTACTTTCTGATTTAATCTCTTTTTCGAAACTTTTAAGCATTGAAGCCGAAACTTTAGCAGGCTCCTTTGTTTTTGTTTTTGCCATACCCTCACCTACTTAATTAAAAAAACACGCATATAAAAAATTATCGAAGAATGAAAAAAATGAAAAATGGGAACTACATTCCCATTCCAGGCATACCGCCAGGCATACCGCCAGGCATTTTATCTGCTCTTTCTTTATTCAATTCCCCTGCTGCTATTATATCATCTATTCTTAATATCATTATAGCAACTTCACTTGCAGAATTTATTGCCTGTGTTTTAACTTTCAATGGTTCTATGACGTCCTTTTCCATCATATCCACTATATTTCCTGTGTCTACATTTACTCCGGCCCATAATTTTCCTTCTTCATGAGCAGCTTTAATGTTAACAAGAACATCTATAGGGTCATGTCCAGCATTTTCCGCAAGAGTTCTTGGTATGGTTTCCAATGCATCTGCGAATGCTTGAGCTGCAAGTTGTTCTCTACCCCCTAAGGTAGACGCAAATTTTCTCACTTCTTTTGAAACCTCTATTTCTGGAGCTCCTCCTCCAGCCACGATTTTATTATTTTCTAAAACTGCAGCCACATCACCTATTGAATCTTCAATTGCTCTTTTGACTTCGTCAACAACATGTTCGGTTCCGCCACGTATTAATATTGTAACCGCTTTTGGATTTTTACATTCATTAACAAAAGTCATAGATTCTCCAGCTATTCTTTTTTCTTCTACGAGTCCTGCATATCCTAAATCTTCTTCAGTTATATCTTTTACATTTGAAACAACTTTTGCACCCGTTGCTCGTGCCAATTTCTTTATATCTGAATTTTTTACTCTCCTACATGCAAAAACACCTTCTTTTGCTAAAAGATGTTGTGCAACATCATCAATACCTTTTTGACAGAACACAACGTTAGCTCCCGAAGATTTTACTTTTTCAACCATATCTTTAATTTGTTTTTCTTCATCTTCTACAAATGCTTTTAGCTGCTCAGGTGTGTTTATTCTTATTTGTGTGTCTGAATCCGCTTCTTTAGCTTCCAACGAAGATTCTAATACAAGTATTTTCGCTTCTTTAATTCTTTGAGGCATTTCAGAATGAACACGTTCCTTATCGATTGTTATTCCTTGAACAAGTTCTGTATCTGCTACACCTCCTCCTGTCTTTTTTTCGAGCTTTATATTTTCTAAATCAACAATTATTTTTCCATTTGTTTCTTCAGCAACTTCCTTTACTGCATCCACTATTAAAGAATTCAATTTTTCTCTTATAGCAATAGAACCCTTTCCAGTCATCGCAGTTTCTACTATTTTACGAAGCATTTCTTTATCGTTGACATCTATTTTAACTGCTATTTTTTCAAGCACTTCTCCTGCCTTTTCTGAAGCAAGTTTGAATCCATGTGCTATGATTGTTGGATGTACATCTTGTTCAAGCAAGTCTTCTGCTTTTTTTAGGAGCTCACCCGCAATAACAACCGCGGTTGTTGTCCCGTCTCCTACTTCCTCTTCTTGTGTCTCTGCAATTTCCACCATCATTT
>PWUQ01000044.1 GCA_003563585.1 Candidatus Parvarchaeota archaeon | reverse complement strand
TGGTTTGAACATTCCTACTGGATACCCGCTCGTATATGAACTAGATGAAAATTTGAAACCAATAAAGAATTATTATTTAGGCGACACCGAAAAAATCCAAAGAGAAATCGAAAAAGTGAAAAAACAAGGAAAAAACCGCTGATAACTTTAATTAAATACAAGAATGTTTCTAATAATAAAATTATTTTATAAAAATAATTGAATCACTAAACAAATAAAAATTAATAAAAAATATTTAATATAAAAACAAGATTTTTGCTACTCAACTTTTTACAAATAAAGAATAATTAATTACTCTTTACTAACATTGACTGCTTTTGGTCCTCTGTCGCCGTCTTCTACGTCGAATTCAACAGAATCGTTTTCATTTAAAGATACGCCTTCATTTAAACCTGTTTGATGAACGAAATATTCCTTTCCATCTTCTCCAGATATAAAACCGAATCCCTTTCTGTAGTTGAAAAATTTTACAGTTCCTTTCATATTATTTCACCTCCTTGTATATTCTTTGTCGTAAATTGACAAGCATGATTTAATATTTTTAATAAAACTTTCATTAATTATTTCTCCTCATATTTAAAAAAGAAAAAGAGTCCATACAATCCAAATAATTCCGACCATTTGCTGTTTTTCTTATTCATGGTAATAATGATTGATATTTTTGAGTTTATAAGTGTTTGCAAACTTTATCATCTTATCTTATATCCTTCTATTATCTGTTTTGTTTTGTCTTCAACTACACTTACATTCGTTCTGTCCTTATAAATTGAATATCTTTCTCCCGAAATAGGACATTCAAAATTACATATTTTTTTACCTAATTCTTTTTCTCTAAATATTTCGTTTTCCATTTTTTACACCTCTCCAAGTCTATAGGTTTTACCCTCTTCAATAACATATGCAATACCATCAAGCTCACATAAGTCTGTTTTTATTCCACCAATTCTATAACTACCTATCCTATTCTTAAGTAATTCTTCAATTCTAGGAACGTAACTTTCGTTTTTCATTTTAAATCACCTCACAAATCTTAACTTATAAGTAGTTGTTACTAATAAGTAGTTATTTATAAAGGTTTTGGTTTCTAGAACCATGAAAAAATTTTTATTAGATGTAAAAAATTATAGACTATCCTCTGCGCCCTCTCCTATTTCTACGCCTGACTGTTCTCCTTGGAGTTCGTTTTTTTGAACTTTCATCTCCCTTCTTCCTAAATTTTGTTTTGGATTTTATGTTTGTTCTACTCTTTATTTTTTTCTTAATAGTTTTCTTTTCGGTTTCTTTCTTTTTAACCCTCTTTACCATATTTAGAACCTCCATTTATTTTGATTCGCATTCATATTGTTCAATAATTGCTTTCATCAAAGGATCACTTTTCAAATTTTTATCAGATCTCATTTTTTCTTTTAACTCTTCGAAAAAAATAATTGGATTTTCCTTCCATTTTAAAACAACTTTTATTCTTTTTTCAAATGTGTTAATCAATTGGTTTGTAGGTTGTTTTACACACAACTCAGCCCAAGGTTTATCTATTTTAACTCTTTTTTGAAGTCCTAAATATCCAATCGCAGTTTTTATTTTTTTTATTGGAATATTATGTTTTTTTGCATATGCTTTTTTATACATACCTAATTGTCTCCTATGATCCGCAGAATAGTCCTTTCGTTTACTTGTTTTCCAATCCACTATTAAATATTCACCTTCATCATTTTTAAAAATAGCGTCAATATAACCTATAAAAAGTATATCCGTATCTACACCATCTATTATTTTATTCATTTTTGTATCTATTTTTTCTTCAGTGCTTACGACTTCTGGGTATTCTTTTTTTATTTTTTCAATAAGTTCTACAATTCTATCTCTATATTCTCTTAAATCTTCTATTTCAAAATCTAATATATCATTTGATTTATTAATAATTTTTTCAGCAAGTTTATGAAGCATACTTCCCAAATCCATAGCTTTACTTTTTCTTTGAATATTTAGTATTTTATTTTTGAGATATAATACAGGATCATCTTCTGCTGAAGAAAAAGATAAATGCTCTAAATTTTTAAAATGATTTTTTATTCTATTTTGAATCCACCTTTCTCCTTTGTTTTCTAAAAGTTCTTTTGCTCGTTCATATTCTTTATTAACAAAAAGCTTGAAAGCTTCTTTCAATTTTTCTTCTTTATTTTTAAATAAACTTTTAGAAACATCTAAAAAATTTGAAGTACAGAAGTTATTTATATATTCTGAATGATTATCTGGTAGAACATGTAACTCTTTTTTAGCTCTAGTCATACCCACGAAATCTATCCGTAATGATTCTTCTTCAAGTTCTTCTCTTGCATCTATATTTTTTGTTTTGAGCATAGCCTCTCCTATTTTATCCCAAAAAAAAGTCCTCTTTTTATTTTCTGAGGGTACGTAAATAACATTATCGAATTGTCTTCCCTTAGCTTTATGCACAGTGCTTAAAACTATATCCCCTTCACTGTTAAATTCTTCAACCAATAAATCAGTTGAATTTAAGTAAACAACTAGATTGTGAAGTGTCTTATCTTTAATAGTGTTCATAAATTCTTGATAAGATTTTTGTAATGTTGTAGCGGCTAATAAATAACCTTGTCCGCAAGAAACACTTATCGGAATTATCTTATTTATGAATAATTCTTCTAAATCATTTACACTTTTTATTTTATTTCTAATTCTTTTAATCTCTGGTGATTTTTCTTCTATCAGTTCTATACTCAATTTTTTCTCATCAGAAATCTCAAAAGCTTTTCTTAATTCAATTGGAGAGAAAGGTGTGAATAAAGACTGTTTTACATCTTCAACTTGATTACTTAGGATTCCTTTTATATATTTTATTATATTCTCCTTAGCTTTGTTTGAAGCAGAATTTAAAGTTATTTCAAAATCAACTCCACGATTTTTTAGTTCTCTTGCTATTTCTGTTATTTGATAATTAGTCCTTGTTATTATTGCAATTTCTTCTCCTTTTTTTTCTTCAATTATATTCTCAACTAATGTAGAGACTGCGTCCCAATATTTTTTATCATCATCATATTCATAGACAATTGGTTTGGAACCATTTTTATCTTTAGCACTTTTCAAATTTTTAAGATCTTCAACACATTCATCATTTTTAGTTTTTTTTCAAAATGACTTTTTGCATAATTTAAAATTTGGTTCGTACTTCTAAAATTATCTGAAAGAATAAATTTTTTAGAATCCTTAAAAAGCTTAAAATTTTCGATTGAACCTCCTTGAAAACCAAAAATAGCCTGTTTTTTATCGCCAACAGCTATAAAATTTTTTGCTGAAGCAACTGCGATTTCACCCTCTAATTCATTCACATCCTGAAGTTCATCAACTAAGACATATTCATATTTTTCTTTGTTCTTTAATTTTAAATATTTAATAAGCAAATCCGAGTAATCCAATCCAACTCCTTCTTTAATATTTTCATATTCTTCATATATGTTTAAAATAATTTCTGCAAAAGATTCCATTTCTTCCTTGCTTAATGTATTTGTTCTTTTTAGATTATCTTTTGTTTTTTCTATATCTATATCTTTTGGAAGAACTCCATATGATTTTATATATCTAAGAAGATTTTCAAGCTTTGGAACAATTGTTTCAACAATATAATTATCTCCATAAGACAAAACATCATTTTTTCTTAAATAATCATATATTACATATCTTAGCATATTTGAAGAAATCATATCTTCTTCTAAGATATTATCTTTAGCATAAGAATGAAATGTGTATATATTCAATTCTGAAAAATCAATATCTATATTTTTTTCTTGAATCAGTTCCCAAATTCTCTCTTCCATCTCTTTTGTGGCTTTTTTAGTGAATGTTAAACATAAAATTTCAGAAGGATTTATTCCGTTTTCTATAAGTTTTACATATTTATGGGCAAGAAGCAGTGTTTTTCCTGTGCCTGGATTTGCGGTTACTAGGATATTACCATTTTGATTTATTATGTTCTTTTTTTCCTCATTCAATTTTACCATGAATAAACAATTATATGTTTTTTAAAATAGTTTGTGATTAATATTAAAATAAATTTAATTTTTTAAAATTAAAAAAAAATCATCAGATCTTTGTTTTTATTATAGAAGTGAACTAATAGAAATAAATGAAAAATAAAAAAGTTGTTTAAATTAATTTTTAAATTGAAGAATACAAGATAGGTGTTCTGAAATCTTCGATTTTATTCCCGAATATATCTACAGGGATTAATAATTCAAAATCATCCCGCCAATCCTCCCATGAAATCAATATAGGTTCATTGTTAGCGAAACCGACTTCTATTGCTTTTTCTATAGATTCATGATAGAACATATAACTATTAGGAAGCATCTTTTGAGCTACATTTTTTTCAATATATGTATGGATCACAATAGAATCCAATTCTCCATAAAATATTGCGTTTTTTTGAGTGAATATTAACGTATAACCTGGAATCAAGATTTCCTCGTTTATATCGTCGTTTAATTCATAAGATTTTGCTCGCCTACCAACAATACCTTTATGTATATTTCCATTATTTAATTCATTAAAAACAATTCCAGAACTAGGATATAAAACTAACTCGTAATTATTTTCTTCTGCAGTTTTTTCTGCAT
>PWUQ01000055.1 GCA_003563585.1 Candidatus Parvarchaeota archaeon | reverse complement strand
TATGGAAAGAATTGGTTGGAGAAGAAAAATTGAATGATTATGTCGATGCAGTATTTGATTCTTTAAAAAAAGAATACGGCGAAGATGAAGCAATGGGAGTTTATATTCATAGGGGAGAAGACGTTCCGGTGTTGCGTTCTTGTCTCGTCGGCAGGTTCGACGGCGACTACGTCGGTAGTGTCCTCGGCGGCTACTACATCCTCCTCGACTCTTACACTTGTCTTGTCGGGGTAAAAGACGCCGAAGGCGTCGCGGAAAATTCGGAAAAATCAGAAAATTTCGAAGACGTTTTATCTGAATACAAAATAAATTCAGAGGAACTTCGAAAAGCCTTAGATATGTATAAACATGCAAAATCAGTACTTGAACAGTAGATTTTTAAATTATTGTTTTTTTATTTTTATGTCTTGATTTACACTGCAGTTTGCAGTGTTTTATCTGGGCTACACGCTTTTTTACTAGTGCAGTGTAATGCTTTCAAGCAACCTGTCTTAAAATACAACTGCAACACCTAATATGTGAAGCAGTGGTGATTAATTAAGTAAAAAAGCTACAGGGTGTTGCGTTCTTGTCACGTCGACAGGTTCGACAGCGACTACCTCAGTAGTAATCTCAACAGCAACAACAACCTCGACTATAACACCCGTCTTGTCGGAATAACCCAGATAGATTTCAGGACAATAATGTTGAAAACTTATAACAATATTTATCAAAAAATCTGTGACTATCAAAACCTTAAACTTGCTTTTAAGAAGGCAAAAAAAGGAAAAACTTCTAAATCTTATGTCATAGAGTTTGAGAAAAACTTCATTAAGAATTTAATGAATCTTAGAAATGAATTAATATTTCATACTTACAAGCCTAAACCAATAAAAACATTTATACTCAGGTAACCAAAAACAAGAAAAATAAGCAAATCAGCTTTTCGAGACAGAGTTGTTCACCACACTTTATGTAAAATAATAGAACTTATGTTTGACAAAACTTTTATTTATGATTCCTATGCAAACAGAAAAGGCAAAGGAGTTCATTCTGCATTAAAAAGATTTGACAAGTTTAAAAGAAAAGCATCAAAAAATAACACAAGAAATTGTTATGTGCTTAAGGCTGATATAAGACATTATTTTGATACTGTTGACCAAAATATTTTAATCAAGATTATTTCAAGGAAGATAAAGGATAAAAGAGTAATTTGGTTAATACGGGAAATCTTGAGGAATCATAAATCCAAAAAAGCGGGCGAAGGAATGCCACTTGGAAACTTAACGAGTCAATTTTTTGCAAATGTTTATTTAAACGAACTAGACCAATTCATTAAACACAGATTAAGAGTGAAATATTATATTAGGTATGTTGATGATTTTGTTATTTTACACAGTTCTAAAAAAATTCTTGAAAAATATAAAGAAAAAGTCAACAAATTTCTTGAAACAAAATTAAAAGTAGAGTTACACCCAGACAAATCAAAAATAATTCCCCTTTACAAAGGCATTAAGTTCTTGGGATTCAAAGTATTTTATCATCACAAACTTCTAAGAAAAAGCAATTTGAAGAAATTTCGCAAAAAATTAGTAGTGTTTAAGAAGAGATATAAAAAAGGACTAATTGATGGGAAAGAAATTCTTGAAAGCGTAAATGGTTGGTTTAATTATGCGAAACATGGAGATACATATAAATTAAGAAAAGAAATATTTGAGGATATCGAAAAAATTTATTATCTTTCATTTGTTAAATAATCTTAACTCCAGGTTGAACATATTTATTTTGCTTTTTTAGTGTTTCTCGTTCATATATTTTGTTTTGAAAGTCGTAAAGCGCTTTTTTTGATTGGTTTTTTTCAAGCCCCAACATTTCTCCGAATGCAATTAATTCGCTTGGGCTTCTGAGTTCCCATTTGTTTTTCGCTCCGGAAGCAATAATTATTGGTGTTTTATACTTTTTTGCGAGTGCAACACTTTTTTGCATCAAATACAAAGTTCTAGATTTATCTTTTGAATTCAAAAAATCACTAAAACATATTAAAAGCGCAACATTTTTTTCAGCCATTTCTTTAATTGCAGGATAGTCTACATAAGCTTTTATTGCATCAACACTACAAGTTTTAATAGCGATTCTTTGCAATTTCTCTTCCTTATTTTCAAGAATCAAAAAGTTCGCAGTCGATTTTTTTACTTTATTTTTTAAATCATTAGTATTTTTGGCATTTATTTTTTCACCAATTAAAACTTCAATTTTATTACTTTCTATTTTTTTAAAAGTACAAATACCTTTAAAATCTAAATTTATCAAAATCTTTTCATCAAATTCTTCTATCCAAAAATCCCAAAACATAAGATATTAAGAAAAATACATTTAATAAAATTTGTCAAATATCTGAAATCTTCATTTTCATTAAAAAGTTACAAAATTACTTCTATTATTGGGGAAGCAATAAAAACCCTAAAAACCCCCGTTTTTATAGGTGATGTACCATGGATATGAAAAAAATTGATTTGGCAGCAAAAGTATTGGTAGTTGTAGGAGGACTTAATTGGTTGCTCTATGCATTTAACTACAATTTAGTTGAAATGTTACTTGGAAGCGTGCCAATGTTGGAAAGTGCAGTATATGTACTTGTAGGTTTAGCAGCAATCTATATGTTGTATGGATTGGTTAAAAAATAAACTTCTTTTTCTTTTTTTCTTTTTTAATTTAATAATAGAATATAATAATTAAGAAATGTAGCTATAGTTACCCAGACGATGTAAGGAACCAACAAGAGTCCTGCTTTTTTTGATATTTTGAAAAAATAATACATTGTTAGTGCTATTGCAAACCAAAGTACTAATATTCCAATTAATCCGTAAAGAGGAGATTGAAGTCCAAAAAACAGATAAGACCAAAGCGCGTTCAAAAATAATTGCACTCCAAAAATTCCAATCGCATCTTTATTTTTTTGAAGCCCCTTTTCCCAAACAAGGTAAAGGGAAATACCCATTAATATATATAACGTAATCCAAACAGGAGAAAAAACCCAATTAGGTGGTGTAAACCATGGTTTTGCAAGTGTTGGATACCAATCCCTCACCGCAGTAGTCGTGAATATTGAACCAAAAATTCCCGCAGATAAACAAAGTATAACAGAAATTAATAATTTTTTTATGTTTACTTTTTCCACAATACATTTATTTGTTAATATATTATAAATTTAACTATGAGAGTTTGGACTGTAACGCCAAGGTATTTAGATTCTATTGGACTTGTTGCACTTTGGAGGTAAACACTTCTAGCTAAAAAAGTTCTAGAAGGCAATACTAAAGGGTATAAATATCATCCTCAGTTAGACAGATTTAAAAATCATCCAAATCCTGTCGAAGCTATAAATACATATTTGAAATATGTATTAAAGGAATCTAAAGCAAGAAATTACAATTTTAATGAAAGTAAAATAGGTAAGAAATTTTCAAAAATAAAAATAAACGTAAGTAAAAAATTTGTTAATGAAGAATTTAAAGTATTAAAACAAAAATTAAAAAAAAGAAATTTTGAAAAATATAAAGAGATAAAAAATGTTAAGAACCCTGATTTGGTGCCAATTTTCAAAATTTCAACATAACCAAAAACGTTTTAAAAAGTGTTTTTATTGAAGTGATTATGGCAAGACACAAAGAAGCAGACAAGAGATTGTTCGGTAATGTTTTTGTATGTAAAGTCTGCAAAGCAAAGAGGAAAGCAGACCCTCATAAAGTTAAATCTGATAAGGTTAAATGCAGAAAATGCAATGCAAAAAAACTTAGGCCGAAAAACAGAGAAATTAGAACTTCAACTGGAGCAGGAGCAGCAGCTGCAGCAACGAAAGATAAGAAAAAGAAATAATCAAATATATTTTTCAAATATTTTTTTTACTTTTTGTATTCCTATTGTTTCTATTAATTCAAATAATCTTGGACCTCTTTCTTTATTCAGTAAAATTTTATAACACAAAGTGAAAAAATTACCTTTTAATCCGGTTTCTTTCCCTATGTCAAACAAATCTTGTTCTTTGAGATTGTCCAGTTTTTTCAATAAAAGTTCAACTGGGTTTTTTTCATCTGCATTCAATTCAAAATGTTTTTCTTCTTGAACTTCAAACAAATATTTTTCATCTGCAAATTCTTTCGCCCAATTAAAAGAAAGTTCTATCATTTTTTCAATTCTTTTTTTGTCAAATTCAGTCATATCTTCTTTTAAATGATTTTTTTCTTCAAGTTTTTTGTAAATACTTGTTTTGTTAAACAGTTGAGATAAAAGAACAAAATATCTGAAAGGTATTTGAACAGGAAAATTTTTAGGTGCTTCTTCAATTAAAGACATTTCGTATACTCTTTTCCAATGTTCTTTATTTTTATCATCTATTTTTTCTTTTCCAAAATAAACTCTTTCTACAAAGTAAAAATCTTCATAAACTTTGAATATCTCATCGTCCATAGGAACAACAAATTCTTTATTTGGACGGGTTCCTGCATAAAGAAATCTTGTTATTTCTGGAAGATAAATTTTGTTTAGTTCTGCCAACGAGATTACATTTCCGAGAGAACCTGACATTTTTCCACCAGCACCTTTTACAATAATGAAATCATATTTTTGATAAATAGGAGGTTCATATTCAAAAACTTTTTTTGAAATTTCAGCACTTGTGTCCCTACTTCCACCAGGGGTAGAATGTTCTTTTCCACCAGGTTCAAAATCAACATCATAATATTTCCAGCGCATAGCCCAATCAGTTCTCCATCTAAGCT
>PWUQ01000001.1 GCA_003563585.1 Candidatus Parvarchaeota archaeon | reverse complement strand
GAAAAAAATAACATGAGTGCTGATGAAGCTGGAGTTTTTGTTAAAGAAAAGTTGCAAAGAAGTTATGAAAAACTTACGAAGGAAGGTAAAGAGGTTATAGATAAAAAGTACAAAGCTGCTATGGAAATTTTATAAGGCCTTGGGTTTAAAACTAAAATAATATGAAAATATTATGAAGTACAAATTAATAGCTGTTGAAGGTGTTGATGGAACAGGAAAAACTACGATTACAAGATTATTAGCCAAAGAATTTAAGGGTAAATATTTTTATACTCCTCCCATAATTATCAGATTTTTAAAAAATTTCATGGATAGGCATGCTCCCATAAAGATACGTTGTATTTATTACTTAGCAGGAAATTGGCTTTCTTCTTTAATCCTCCCCTTCTATATTCGGAAGACAACAGTCTTTTGTGATTGGTATTACTTTTCTACAATAGCTTATCACTCTGTCTTGATGAAAAAGAATTTAAAAGAACCTAAATTATTAAAACCTGATGTAGTTATTTATCTTAGTGCTGATTGGGAAGTGGTAGAGAAAAGATTGAGTGAAAGAAAAGAAAAAAGTAAATATGAAAACATGGAGTTTTTAAAAAAGGTAGATATTAAATATAGAGAAATGTTGGAAGATTTTCAAAAAGTTATTTATGTAGATACTTCTTTTGGAGATACCCAAGCTATAATTAGAAAGATTAAAGAAGAACTTAATTCATAATGATGGATGGTATTAAAAAGAAGCAGGTTTTAATTTTGAGTTTATTGTAATATTTTATTACAAATGGGAAATAAATTATTCACTATAGTTGTCTAAGTTGCTGTGTTTTTATCTCGAATATATATCCGCCTCCATCAATGTCTGAAAAAACGAAGCTGTCTTCATTATAGACATTTTCTTTTACATCCAATGTAAAAAACGATGGAGTTTCTCCAATGTAATAATCTTCTAGGATTACTTTATTGTTAAAAATTAAATAGAAATAAGAATTGGAACTTTCGTCACAGTAAGTAAAACACAAATGATTGTCTTGTTTCCTTGTGCAAGTTTTTACCCAGCAATTTCTGGTATCAGCATAAGGTATTGCATCATAAATTACATCCCTTGCATCTGCTCCTAAGAAATCGTTCCATTCTTGTCTTACTATGGTTTCAATATCTTGGGTAAATATATCGACACTTTTTATTGTGTCGTAAGCCCCTCCACCCTCACTGAAAGATTCTTGATATACAATTTTGTTTTTGTCTTTTTTATGCCATTCAAACAGATCGTTTTGGGATATAAAGGATATGTCATCGATTTTTCTAAGTTTCCCAAATTCTTTTATAAAAATAGTACAGTAATTATGATCTCCCCCATAAAGACTGCAGTGAGTATTGAAAAGTTTACTTGTAAGTTTTGCTGTTTTGTTTTCATCTTTTTTTGAGGAAAGAACTAGATAGTCTTTGTCTTCGTAGGTTATTACATCATATCCTTTTTCGTTAAAATCTATTCTGTAAATCTTGTTTGTGTTAGTCGGCATAGAGATAAGTTCATATTGTGTTTGTTTGTTTTTTTTGTTAATTTTGACTAAAAATATTCTGTTTAAGTATTCAATATAAATGTCCCCACTATATATAATTTCAAATGATTCAAAGTCGTTACTTGTGAAAAACCATTCCTCCTCCTCATATCTAGAAAATACTTGAAGCATTTGTTCTTCTTTAGTAAAGCTCATGGCAATATCTTCCTCTCCTGATATCCTCGCTTCATAAAAAGGAATAACTACATCATGAAGAATTTCAGTTATATCGTATATATCAGCTGAGTTGATATCTGCCTCTTCTTCTTTAATTTTTTCTTCGGTAATTTTTTTATTGGGAGAATGTTTTTCAATTTTTGAAAGGAAAGAATATGTGGATAAGCTTAAAGCAATTAATAAAAAAGTTAAAAAAGAAAAGATTAGAACAAATTCTTTCTTAGGGGTATTATTAAAATCCTGTTCTATATGTAAGTGTTTTTTGTTTTTCATAAAGGGCTAATTTATAAAGGAATTATTGTTTAAAAGTAACACATTTTATT
Source organism: Candidatus Parvarchaeota archaeon (assembly GCA_003563585.1). Lineage (GTDB taxonomy): Archaea > Nanobdellota > Nanobdellia > CSSed11-243R1 > CSSed11-243R1 > CSSed11-243R1. The sequence goes on along the minus strand of PWUQ01000001.1, from coordinate 2,750 downwards.
AAAAATATCTACCTAGAACATTAGTTTAATCTATAACTCTGCCCTAAATTTTCTCCAATCCATTTTTTATAGAGCGAGAGGCAGATTAATACTGCAGACAAAGGCTTTATAGTTCTAAAAGATATTCTATGGTGTCATCACCGTTTACTCTATCTTTTTCTTTTCTCCCAATTTCTTGAAAACCTAGAAACTTTAAAATTTTGTTTGAAACTTTGTTAGTACTCCAGGTTTTTGTAAAAGCTTTTTTATTTTCTGAAGTTATGAATATAACTCTGGCACAGGAATCTTTTCATATTGGTATTATAGCAAGAGATTTAAAAAGTATCAGTTTTTAATTTGGAAAAGATAATATTATTTCTAAAAGAATTAAATTTTTTACTGAAAAAAGCATCTCTAAGTTCTCCTTCTAATTTATATCCACATCTTTTAGCAAATTCTATCGAATTTTTATTTTCACTATCACATTTAATTTGAATTCGGTGGAAATTTTTAAATAATTCTTTTTCAAAAATTGCTATTGCTTCTCTAACATAGCCTTTCCTTCTATATTCTTTCGAAATCCAATAACCTATTTCAAGGGATTTGTCGGGTTTACGTATATTAAAGGCATCGACAGTTCCAATTAATTTGTTTTTCAAATATATACCATATTCTTTTTTGTAGCCTTCTCTAGTTTGTTTTTCTGTTTCAAGAAGATTTTGTAAAGCATCTTCTACGGTTAACATTTCATCAACCCACGGTAACCAAATTCCTAAATCTTCTCTATTTTGTTCCACTACTTTAAAAAATTCACTGGCGTTGTTTTTTGTAGGTGTAATCTTTTTTAAAGTTATTCTCTCCCCTTGTAATTTTGTTTTTGTTTGCATGTTTTATTATATCAAAGAAAGAAAAACTGGGGGCGATATTAAATAGCATGGAACTTAAGAAGAAAGTGATTTTAATTTTTTTGATCTAGTCATTCCAGTGTTTTAAGATTTCTTTTGCAAGTTTTTCCAAAAATTCCTTCTTCACTTTTTTCTTTTTGTATTTATCATAGTGATGAGCAAAAACTTCATCATGAAATTCTTCTCCTTCAAAAAGAATTTTTTGATTGTATCTAGGCCAAACACGAAAGTGTAAAGGATCTGGATTCTTAAGGTTTTCTGCCTTGTAAGAGTCATTCATTAAACAGGTCCAGTTGAAATTTGTTGTTTTAAAAGATTTTGTCAAAGCTTTTTCATATTCTTTTACAAAACTAAAAAGTTCGTCAACTTCTTCTTTTTTTAATTCTCTTAAGTGTCTTGTTGAAGAATTTTTCAAGATTAAGGTAGCTCTTCCTAAATAGTATTGGTTTTTTGAGAGGGATAAATACCAATGTTTTTTTTCTTTTACCACTATTTCTTCAGAATATATGGGATTTGTTTTGTAAGGCATATTTGTTTACTAAAAAATCTAAATCTTCTTTTCTAGATTCTAATTCTGTGTTGTTATGAGTTTCTTTTTCCATGAATGATTATATCATAGGGCTAAAACTTAAGAAGAAAATTATTTAGAACCTTGAACGATCCAACGTCCCATTTTACGTCCAGCATTGTCTAAATCTATTTTTACATTCTTAAATTCTAGAAACAGTTCTTGCACCTCTTCTTTTGTGTAGTGACTGTGAGGTAAACCTTTTTCTGCCCCTGAACTTGGAGCATATGTTCCATCACCCAAGTCTTGCTCATTTTTTAAGTACCCTTTTTCTATTGCATCACCAATGTTAGGTAGGGTAATAAATATTTTGCCGTTTTCTACTAATGCGTCACAAATTTTACTTATCAAATTTTGAATCTGTTTTTTTGTACCATGGTGGATTGTAGAAATAGAGAAGATTAAGTCATATCTATTTTGAGGGATTACAAACTCAAACATATCTGCGCATAGGATGTTAGAATTATTGTTTAAGATCTGTGTTGTAATCTTTGTAGCTGTTTTACTTGAATCAATCCCATCGGTTTTAAATCCTTCCTTTTGTAACATGTTTAAATATTCTCCTCCCCCACATCCAATATCTAAGGCATGTTTAATTTCAAAATCCTGTTCTTTTATAAATTGTTGAAATGAAGAAATCATATTTTTTGAAAAGGAGATTTTTTGTAAATGTTATCCCAAATTGTCATGTTTTTGTTACTCAAATTCTTTTTTCAAAACACAAACAGTTTTTTCAAAACCAAGGTGCTCATATATTTCAATATTTTTAATGTTTTTGTGTTTTGTGCGTATTAACAACCCTGAAATTTTATTTTTTTGTGCGTAATTTTCAACAAAAGATATTAGCTTTTTTCCAAAACCTTTTCCTTGAAATTCTGGTTTTACAATTAAATTTTGAATTTCAAAATATTTAGATTTACCTCGTCCAAATAACCCTATACAACCTATTAATTCATTTTTTATAAAGTATCCCCACAATTTCCCCTCTCGCATTATTTTTTCAAAATGTTCTTTTGAACCTTCATCAGAATATTTACCGTATATTTCTTCAAGTGGTTCAAAGGCTTCTCTCTCTAATTCAACTAATTCTTTTAAATATTTATCATCTAGTTCTTTTATCATAGTTTTTTGTTTTATTAATATAATAGGTCAGAAGAAAAGTATTAATTGCTTCTATTAAAATTGTCTTAATGTATACAAAGATAAAAGTTAATTTAATCCTGTTCTAATGAACAATATTTAAGTTAGTGTTTTTTTTAATGTTTTGGGATTTACAAAAAATTCTATTTTAGATTCTG
>PWUQ01000020.1 GCA_003563585.1 Candidatus Parvarchaeota archaeon | reverse complement strand
GTAACTTTGCCCTGTTTTTCTATCCAAGATATTACTTCTTTGTCTTTTATTGTTAAATTTTCTATTTCTCCGATTGCTTTTTCAAGATTTTCGCTTTTTACTCCTTTTTCATCCAATTCTTCTTTTGTTTCATTCAAAATACTCAATATTTCATCTAATTTATCCAATTTGTCTAATTTATTCATTTTTAAGTTCATTTGATTCAAAACATAGCTTAATTCTTCTAATATCTTAGTATTGACTATCTTTGCCTGCGAAAGGGGGTGCTGTTTAGCTGCTTCAAGAGTCTCGGACCAGGATTTTATAGCGTTTTCAGTGTCATCTAATACACTATCATTCCTAAGATTTTCAAGATTTAAATTCACAGATTCTTCCTTTTCCTCTATTTCTTCCTCTTCTATCTGCTCTTTTTCATCTTTTTCTTCATCTTTTTTCTTCAAAAGCTTCTTAAGCTTAGTTAAAATACTCATATACGTATTTTAAGGCTTAACTTATTTATTAACTTTTCGCCAACACATTCGACACATTCGACACATTCGTCAACAAGTTCGACACATTCGACACCAAATCCAACACATTCGACACCAACACATTCGACACATATTATATGAACTTTTAAATAAGCTTTTTTTAAGCTTTAAATTAAATTTAAATTATATTATGAGATTTTTTAAAATTCTTATTTTTTAATTAATTCCAACACATTCGACACTCAACACATCCAACACCAACACATTCGACACCAAACCCAACACATTCGTCAACACATTCAACACATTCGTCAACACATTCAACACATTCGTCAACAAGTTCGACACGTGTTTTCAGAACATACCTATTTACTATTATACTTAATGTATAATAATATATTTATTTTCCATATTGAAAAATAAAAAAGTGAGAGTTATGAAATAGCTATATGTCGATCTAAAAATAATGATGAAAAAATATGAAAAAAATGCTTTCAAAAAGTGAGATATAATGCTAGAAAGTGAGAGTTAATAACGTGAAATTAAACAAAAATTAGAAGTGAGTGTTATTTAAAATTAAAAAACGTTAAAATAAGCCCCTTAACTGTTGGTTCGTATCTTAATATCTTCTATTACCTTATTTATATCTATATCTCTATTTTTTAATCTTATAAGCTTCATTTTAATCCCTGTTGACTCATATACTTCTTCTGGATCAACTATTTCTATGAAATTACCTAGGTATTTTTCTAATAAATAACTGACAGAATAAGGATACATATTAGTTCCTTTAGCTATTCTACGAATCCATGTCCAATCCTCTTGTTCTTTTAAAAAATTGAGTATTTCTCTCATTCTTTTTACAGGTTTTCTTTTTCCAACTTTATAATTTTTATTAATTTTTAACTTTTTTTTATTTTTTATGTCAAATTCCTTGTTGCAATGCGGACAAACATGTTTCATCTTTACACCCGTAAATACCTACATATCTTAATATTTATATAACTATCTAATTTAAAAAAAGATTTAAATAAAGCTTTATTTAGTATTAGAAGCTTAATTTAAGCTTTAATATAAAATGGTTTCGCCCGGACTTTCAATAATTGCTTCACAGTTTCCATTTATACAATCACAGTATCCTTGCCCACAATCCATAGTTCCAGGTCTACACTCCAATGTACAAACAACATCCGTGCAATCTGGAGCCAAGCTAATATGGACACATTCTGTCGGATGGCAACATTGAGCAGGGACACAGTCTTCAGCTATTTCACATTCAACTTTTGTGCTTAAACAACCCATAGCAAAAATTGTAATAGCCACCAAAGCAAAAATACCTATAATAACTAATTTTTTCATAATAAAATAAAGAAAATAAAGAATAAAAAGGTTGTTAATTTATTTTGAATCTTTTAGTCGCATAAGTGGAACTGGACTAGGTAAACCAACCTTTTCTGCCTGATGTAATGCTTCTATTTGAGCATCTTTAAAAGCAACATCTAATACTTTTTTCATCATTTCAGGTTTAAGTTTTTTGTCTTTTTTCCAACTTTCCAATATTTCATCCACTACATTACTTGCGTCTACGTAAAAAATTTCCCCTATTATTTTAATGTTTCCTAGGCTTTTTCCTTGTGGTTCTTCTAATGCATAGTCTGTCTTAAACTCATACTCAAAAACAACACCTTTCTGTTCCGTTTTTATTTCCTGTTTTATTTCTTTTACGTCAGCAATAGAAATATCGTTTTTAAATTTTCCTGGTTTTATTCTATCAACTTCGAGAACTTCCCTTTTTGCAGAAGATTCTCTTAATTTCTTTCTAATTATTGGCATTTACTATCACCTAAGAAATTGATAATTTTAAGCTTTATAAAACTAAGTATTTTTTTATGAAATAATAAAATTTTTTATTGAATATTATAGATAAATGCAAAATCTTTGAAAAATTTGTAAACATAAAATGCATTCGTGAATTTTTTGAAACCTGTGATAGTTTCCATAATTTAAAATAGACAGATGTAGTTATAAAATTATTTAAAAATAAAAAAATAATTCAATAAAATTAAATACTTTCAACTATTTAATATATTAATGAAAATGCTTAAAATAACAATTTTAATTTTTTTAATTTTTATAGCAATATCTATCTCTCATGCAAATGTAATATCTGAATATAAAACAGTTATTAATTTAGATTATGAATCTGCAAGAATAAGAACTTCTATGGAAATTCAAGCAGAAGAATCTGAAATTTCAATTATAACCATCCCTTTATCATTTTATCCTGAAAAATTATTCATTTATGATTCCTCTGGGAGATTAAACTATGACATAACTGAAGATAATGGTATGTTTATAGTTCGAATATATAAGTATATTGAACCATATCAAACATCAAAATTGAATATAGAATTCGAATATGAAAATATTAAAAGGTTGGAAGGATCATATTTATTCAATTATAATATAGAAATATCCAAAACAAACAAGTTTGAATTAATCATAAATTTGCCTGTTGGTGCTATTCTTTCAGATTTAACAGAAACTTCTAGTGTTTTTCCACAACCAGATGGAATTGGTAGTGATGGACAAAGAATTATATTAAGATGGAGCGACGAAAATGTCGAATTGGAAGATTTTAGAATTTTAGTGTTATTCGAAACATCTCATAAAGAGTCTGTAGTAAGTTTGAGAAACTATCCTATACTAATGACTTTTATTTTTGGAATGATTATTCTTGGAATGTATCTATTTTTTGAGAAACAAAAAGAGAAAGTAAAATCGATAGGACTTGGAAAAAATGAGAAAAAAATATATGATTTTATAAAATCTAAAGGAGAAATCAAGCAAAAAGAAATACAAAAAGAATTAGATTTTTCTAAACCTAGATTGAGTAAATTGTTAAGAAATCTTGAAGAAAAAGGACTTATAGAAAAAAAACCATCTGGTAGAACTAATGTAATAAAAATAAAAAAATAAAAAGAAAAAAATTAAGGTTTTCCTGGAGATTCTGGGATTTTGTCTTCTACATTCTCAGGCATTCCATTTTCTACAATGTCTTCAACACCATTTATTTCAGGCCTTGAAATTCTATCTTGAGCTTCTTCTCCTTTTTCTACAATTCTCTTAAAAGCTTCTTCTAATCTTTCTTGTGTTCTTTCATGTCCTTGTATCGAACGTTCTATCGCTTGTTGTATTGCCTCTCTTGCTTGTTCTGGAACTTTCTGTTCAACTTCTTCTAAAACTGCGATATGTTTTGTTGTCGCTTCTGAAACTGTTTCTATTACATCTGCATATCTTGCACAAGTTTCATCTTCTAATTCTATACATTCTTGATATCTCTGTTCCATTCTTTCTCTCACTTCACTCATATCTCTGCCATAATCTTGCATTAAATCTTCAACAAATTCGGGTTTTCCTCTGTCTGCCATTTCTCTTGCTTCAGAAAGTCTTTTTTCAGCAAATTGCATTCTAAGATTTGCTCTTGCAACTTCATCTCTTGTAAATGCCATTTGAATTCTTTCTACTGCTCTTTTGATTCCATAAAAAGCAGAATCTGGAGTTATTCCTGCTGCAGGTAGTAAAATTTCTTCTGGTTCTTCTGTCTCATTTATTGTTTCATTCACATCAACTTCATTTGCAAAAGCCACCATAGGCATAACAAAGACAAATAAAGCGAAAATTGCAAAAATTTTGTATTTCATTATATACACCTCCTGCATATTAATAGACAATACTTATATATAATTACTTTTTAACAACAGTTAAACTACTTAAAATTTAAAACCCAAAAAAAGCTTTATTTCTTTAAAAATGCTCATAAAAATCATTTAAATGTTTCTAAAGACTAAATAGCCCCGCGCGGATTCGAACCGCGGTCGCAAGGTCCAGAGCCTTATGCTTTTGAGCCTTATGCTTTTTGAAGCATATTTTTCTAAATTGCATGCTTGACCACTACACTACGGGGCTATAAAAAAAATAAACCACACTATAATTTAAAAAGTTATAGAAATATTATATATTATGGTTTTGCTTGTAGCGTCTAAAAAAGATATTGCGGGAATAAATATAGGAAAACAGTGTGAAAATCTCGGATTGAAAGTTCATTATACTGATGAAGACTTACTTTATATTCAAAATCTTCCTGATGCAAATTTTTATATTTTTCTTTCAAAACATAAATCAGAGTCAGGAAAGCCTTGTTTAACTTCACATTTTCCGGGAAATTTCTCCAACGCTAAATTCGGAGGAAAACCAAAAGAACTGGGTTTTGCTTTTCCAAGCATTCAAAAAGATTTTATGAAAAATTTAAATCAAATCAATAATTTTCAAAAATACCAAATAGTTTTGGAAGCTACTCATCATGGGCCCACTCATTTCAAAAAACCAGTGATTTTTGTGGAGATAGGTTCTACAAAAAAAGAATGGAAAGATGAAAATGTTGCAAAATTTATTGCAGAATCAATTAAAAAAACGATTCAAAAAAATAGAAGATTTCAAAAAAACGCAATTGCTTTTGGAGGCACTCATTATC
>PWUQ01000049.1 GCA_003563585.1 Candidatus Parvarchaeota archaeon | reverse complement strand
CTCGTTTAATCATTTCATTTGTTTCAGCAGTTACATTAGCCATGTAAATTTTTTTCTCGCCAGTTTCTTTTTCTGCTTTATTTTTTAATTTGATTGTTTCTCTTGCTCTTTTTTTAAATTTATTGAAGCTTTTGCTGGTTAAATTTTCATCGTCCTTGACTATGTCCAACCCACCTATCCATGCTTCGTAAGCACATTTTGCATGTTCTTTTTCATTGAGTCCCAATTTGGGTTTTACAATAGTTCCTGAGAGTGGACGTTTTTTAACGCCTACAATTTTTCTTACTCCATTCATTCCAAATTTCGGTCCTTTGAAAGAATTAATTATTTTTTTGGGCCATTGGATATCTTCTAATCTAAGCGTTTCAAGTTCACTCATCCCAAAAATATTCCCAGCAATTGAAGAATATATCTGAGCCATGTTACCTGGTTCGAATAATTCAGAAGGATATGCTATTTTTGTATAATCTCCTTTTATTTCGAAAACTTTTGCGCCAAGTTTTAACTGTCTTTTTTCTGAAATTGTTGATAAATCAGTCCATGTTCCGGTTGAAGATTCGGCAGCAATTGCACCCGCAACTTCTTTTCTTGTTTTTCCTTTTCTGGGTTTGAATTTAAAAAGACAAACTAAATCATTTTTTGTCGGTTTGTATCCCAAATTTAAATATTTCAAATAGCCTTTTACCATAATACCACCTAGAATAATTAAATCTTAACACAATTTAAACTTTTTCCAAAAACTCACATATACTTCTTGTGATTTTTTCCAATTTTAGAACTTGTTTTGTGATTCCTTTTGCATTTCTTGCAGTAATATTTGTTTTTTTGTTTTCTTTCTTTTGGTTTATTTAATTTCATTCCTATTACTTTTTTTGGTTTACTTGGTTTTTTTGATTTGTTCTTGTTTGATATTTTTTTTGTAGATTTTTCGATTGTGTATTCGCATTTATTTTTATAACAAACGAAAAATATAGCTAACAGACAAACCAGCACCAAAGGACTCATTACTAATATTTCCATAATACATACTATAAGAAAAAGGGGTTTTATAAAACTTATTCATATTTTTTTAATTTCTTTTTGAATATCTTTTAATTTTTTTATGCTTTCTTTGTAAAAAACTTTAGTTTTATCTTTACTCTTTTTGTTTTTTTGTTTGGCTGTTTTTGTTGTTTTTTGGCTTTTTTTTGTTTTTGTTGCTTTTTTGTTTGGTTTCTTTGGTTGTTTTTTTTGTTTTTTATTTTTATCTAAATAATATTTTTTATAAAATCTGTATATTATTCCAGAAACCATTATAATTGTCGCGGTTAAAAGCGCTATTAATTGCCAATTTGTTCCTTCAAATGCAGAAAATCTATGTACTTCTCCAACATTTGTTCTGTGCACTAAAGGAGAAGTAACTCCTTCTGGATAAGCCAATACTGTTGTTGTTTTAAATTCTCCATATTCAGTTATATTTACTGTATATGTTAGTTTTATTGTTTCCTCTTCAATTTCTTTGAAATCCCATATGTATAACGTAACATTGCCAAAGTAATCAAATTCTTGATTTGCAGTTTGGATATCAACTGAAACATTGGAATCCCATGTCAATATCTCTGTATTTACAGGAAACATTTCAACTAAAGTTAATTGTTTATATCCATCCGTTTGTATTGTTATTTCAGCACTTACTACATCTGGTTCTTCTATTTGATTAGGCATCTGTTTTTCGAACGTAGATGCAAAACAGATAGGCAATATTAAACTGATTATCATTAATGTAAAAAGTATTTTCATGTTTTTCATATTCAATTAATATATTTGTTTATTTATTAATCTTATTAAATCGACAATATATAAAATAAAGAATTTTAAATATTTCAATAAGGCAGTCCTTTCATTATCCAATTATATCTGCTATTGATTACTTCTAGTATAGATTCTGGGGAAAGTATACCCTCCTCTGTTATGTATGCATTTATCAATTTTCTTGATGTTGTATCAAAAGCAGGATTTAAAATTTTGAGTTTTTTTGGAGAGTTTTCCCAAACTTCTTTTGAATCTCTGTATTCTATCTCCTCAGTTCTTCCAAAAATTGTTTCTGGGTCGAATTTTGCAATTAAGGTGGCTGAAAAAAATGGAACGTTAACCCTTTTGCACGCGAGTGCTAGATTAAGCGTTCCTATTTTATTTACAAGTTCCATTTGTGAATTTATCAAGTCAGAACCAACTATAGCCATATCTGCTTTTCTGATGTATGTTGAAATTGCTGAATCGACAATCATTGTTGTTGGAATTTTCGCCTTGAGAAGTTCTTTTGCGGTGCTTCTACCTTGAAATTTGGGGCGAGTTTCAGTACAGATTACCTCGAATTTCTTTTTTTGCTTTTTTGCTTCCTTCAATATACCAGTAACGGTTGATGAACGACAATGAGTGAAAATTGTTGAATCATTTTTTATTGTTCTTGCACCTATCTCATATATTCTTTGTTTTGATTTTCTTAAATTAAAAAGAAATTCTTCAGCTGCAATATCTATTAAGTCCGCCAATTCTTTTTTTTCTTCCAATTCACTTTCTTTTAACATGTATAATATATATCTTAAAGAATTTCTCATCAAAGGTTCTGTCGGCCTTGTTTTCAAAAGTTCCTGTTCATAGTGATAAAGTTTCCCAAGGAATTCTTTTTTGTTTTTCGCCTTTATCTTTTTCGCTTGATATTTCAGAGCTTTGATTGCAGATTTAGCTACATTTGTAGCTCCTTGAATTTTAATTGATTTGATGTCTTTTATAGTTCTTTTAAACAAATCCATAGAATAACAAATAACCTATTATTTTTAAATATTCTTAAAATTAAAAATGAAAAATTTAAAGGTCGCTAACGTCCACAGAACGTGTTACATCTGTAATTTGTACATCATTTACGCCGTCTATTCCACTTATCTTTTCTTCCATTGGGTCTGTTCCGCCTTGTTTTTCTTCCATCATAACCGCGTAAACCAAAGCACTAAGTCCAAATGCAACGGGCTGAATTGTTTTTTTGTAAACTTTCCCGAATTCGGATATAACTTCTTCAATTTTTTTTCCAAGCAATTCCAAATTTCTATCTGGAGAATCTGGCATTACTTTCATTGTTGCAATAACATTTGCCATAATTACCACCTCATGGTCCAATAAATCCACAATCGCTGCAAACATATTCTATAGATTCTTTTCTACATTTTCCACATCTTATTATCCTTACATTCGAGCAATTTGGACATGGAAACTTTGTTGAGTTTTTTACTACAGATATATCCGTCTTGCATGATGTGCAAATCAGTTTTTCCATAGAAGTTTTTAAATATACAGGGTTTTTATATGTTTTGATGAAACAAGCTATAGTTATCAGGGATAATTTAAAGTTGAGTATGGGTAAAATGTGCGCTCAGGCAGCACATGCATCGTTGAGTTCTGCAATGATTTCTATGGACAAAAAAAATGATTGGTTCAAAAAATGGAAAAATCAGGGACAAAAGAAAATTGTATTAAAAGCGAATTTGAAAATGATTAAGGAAATAAAAAAGAAAGCTAATTCTTCAGGAATACCTAATAAAATTATAAGAGATGCAGGATTAACTGAAATTTTGCCTGGAACTATAACAGGGATTGGTATAGGTCCGGCTCCTGAAAAACAAATAGACAAATTGATAGGCTCACTACCTCTTCTTTAGATTGCGCCTTCAAGTATTTCTAATATATGAACGGACGTTCTTGGGTCTGTTACAGCAGTGCAAGAACAAACTGTGTATGATTTTAATTCGACTGAACAAATTTTGCTATTTCCCCTTATCGCAGAGATTAAATCTGGTGTTCTCTCTATTTCAGTCTCAGATACAAGAAAAGCACCGTAAACATCCTCTTCTTCTATCATGATGTGATATCCTGGCAAGAATTCTGAAACATACATATCTGTTTCCAAATAATCTTTTATTGCTTCCTCTGTTCTCAAAGAATTGTAATCATATTCATAAACCCTGCTCTCATTTTTATTCCATGTTTCAAGTAAAACAGATGGAGTTATACATTCAGGTCTTATTAAATCAACACCATATAATGAAAATGTGTCCGAAACTCTTTGTAGATTTTGTGGTGTCATAAGAGATACAACCACTACAAGGAAAATTAAAGCCAACACAGAACCCATCAGGAATAATTTATCTTCTTTGAGTCTTTCAGTTATTCTTGAAATATCGAAGCCCACTCTTTCAAATTCTTTAAGCTGTCCATATGAATCTATTTTAACTTTGTACTTCTTTGATTCCGTTTTTATTATGGAATTCCAGAAATTCCCTTCTTGTTTTATGGAGAGTATGGAATATTTTTTTATGTCTTTACTCTTTAATATGTCCCCAACGATTCCTCTAACTTTTTCTTTTGAAATTGGTTTGGATTGAATTCCTTTTTTTATTAGCGCTTGAGTTATTCTTGTTACTTCAGACTTCAAAAAATCTATATCTCTTTTTAGAGATTCTATATCTCCTTTTGTGAGAAATTGCGGCTTTCTTCTTTTTTCAGAAAGTAAAAACAATATTATAAATAAAAATACTGCCGCAATAAAAGCATTAATCGCGTGTGAAATAAAAGGTATTTGTGGAAAAAAGTCGAAAGGTAATAAAACACCTACAGTAAAACAAACTAAACCTAAAACAATTGTAGCGCCAATTTTGGTTATAAAATCTAACTTGCCTCCCCATCCTGCAAGCGCTATTTTTCCAAAGAACATTGCCACTAAAAGTAATACAATTTTTAGAATTATGTCGATTACTCTTGGAAGCATCTCAAAAACCATAATAATAAATGTAACGCAACAAATTAATATGTTTTGGTAAGGATAGATTTATAATTATTGAATTATTCGTTTTAAACATGGTAAAAAAAGATAAGTTAGGAAAATCAAAATTTTTGGATAAAAGTAAACCAAGAGAAAAAATTCTTAAAATTCTTGAAGGTAGTACAAAATTTAAAATGGAAGTTGCACGGGTTATTTTAAAGTTTGAGCCTGCATTTCTTACCAAATTTTTAAAAGATACTGTAGATGATGTTGAAAAAGG
>PWUQ01000066.1 GCA_003563585.1 Candidatus Parvarchaeota archaeon | reverse complement strand
TTTGTTTATTAAAGAATAATTTTTTTTGTATTTTATAGGTTTTTTCTGTTCCATTTTTTAAATTGTACAATGTAACACGAGGAGAATATTTTGTATCTATTGCAGTTGCGATATGATATTGTTCTGACATATCTGATTTTATACTATGCGCATAGCCAAGAAATTCTTTTTCTTTGATCACTTGTTCTTGTAGGGGGATTGATTTATTTGGTATCTGTTGCCATACATAAGATAAAAAACTATGCCAATCAAAGTCCATATATGATTTTTCAGTTTCGCGAACAAATGATTTTATTGTATCGTGATTAATATATTGATACTGTTGTGATAATTGTGTAATTTTATCTTTTTTAAGTTGTTTTTTGTTGTGTAGTAGATTAAATATTTCTGTGAACGTGATCAGTTTTTGGTTTTCAGCAAATGTATTAAAGAAATTTAATACAGAAAGAATTTCCATTTGTCGAGTGTTTATATTGGTTTCCTGTCTAATATCAATAAGGAAATCTAAAAAATTATTATATTTTTTCTTCGATAATTCCTTAAGCTCATCTGCAATTTGACTATTACAATGTTTTATAAGACTAATGCCGAAATCAATTTCTCCATTATTAATCCCACACAATGGAATTGGATTTGTAATATTTGGTTTATTAATTTTCACATTTAATATTTGAGCTTCTTTAAAACATTTTTCCATCTCTGCGATTTTGCCCTGATAAGAATTAAATAAGGCGCAAACAAATTCTGCTGGATGATATGTTTTAAGCATTGCGGTTATATATGCGGTAATAGAATAAGCTGCGGAATGAGATTTGTTGAATGAATAAGACGAAAATACCAACATATCTTCCCATATTTTATCTATTTGCTTTTTGCTCCAACCTCTAGCTTCTAACCCCTTTCTTAATTCAGGTTCAACTTCTTCCATTAATTTAGGTAATTTTTTGCCCGTTGCCTTTCTTAATTGGTCTGGATTCCTCATTTTTGCCAATCTACCAATTTCAATAAGTTGTTCCTGAAACACAATAATCCCATAAGTTATGTCTAATATTGGTTTTAAATCTTCGTGTATATATTCAATTTTTTCTTTGCCCATTTTACGATCAATATAATTATCTATATATTTAATACTTCCAGGGCGATAAAGAGCATTGGCGGTTATAAGATCGTCTAAGCAATTAACATTCATTTTCTTTAAAACTGAACGCATCCCATCAGATTCAAATTGAAAAACTCCTGTTGTAGTTTTTAATATTGCTTCAAATACTTTTTCATCGTTGAAATTAAGATTTTGAGGATTTATATATTCATAATCTTTGTTTATCATATTTAAAATATCATATATAACATCTATTGTTCTGAGTCCCAATGTATCTATTTTGCAAAGTCCTAAATCCTCGGCATCATACATATCAATTTGTAAAGCAATATCTCCTTTGCTTTCTATCATGGGTGTATAATAATTGATATCCTTAATGGCTATAGTTTGGCCGCATGGGTGCTGAGAATAACTTTTTGGCAATCCTTCAATTTTTTTTGCATATTCAAACAGTTTGGGGTATTTGTCTACCCATTTTTTTAATTTTGTGTTTAAGATTTCGTCACTTATATTTTTGTCATCAACATCAAGTTGTTTAGTAATTTCATTAGTAATCTCAAATGGAATTTCTAGTACTTTGCCTATATCTTTAATTGCTGATCTTCCCCAAATATATTGAAATGTTCCCAAATTACCTACTTTATCTTGACCATATTTATTAATAATATATTCTATTACTTTTTCTCTATCTTTTTTGCCAAAATCTTGATCAAAATCAGGAATTTTTAATTCCTCTGGTTTAATTTTGCCCGATTCTAATAAATCAATTGCTGAAACATCTATAAATCTTTCAAAGTATAGATTGTATTTTATTGGATCAATGTCTACAATATTTAAAAGATAAGCTATAAAACTTCCTCCGCCACTGCCTCTGGCAATACCTCTGCGTTTAACTGTATTGGTATAACTATATACCAACAAATAATAACCAGCGAATCCCATTTTACGAATAGCATCAAATTCATAATAAAGCCTATCTTTATATTTCTTTTGTTCTTCTTGAGACAAATTATTTATCCCTCTTGAAACCCACCCTTTGTTACATAAGTATTTTAAATATGCTTCTTCTGAATCAAACTTTGCAGGCACTTCAACATGCGGAATTTGTGGTGGGGACAAGGGCATTTTGACATTGCATTTATTTGCTATTTTCATTGTATTATTTATTGCCATATCTAATTCTTTCTGCGTAAGAATGTTAGACATAATTTTTCTTACATCATCTTCACCTTGAATAAAACAATCAATATATGCTTCTCCAACCTCTCTTTCTTGTCCAATTGCAACAAATATTGAATGTAATTCTTGTTCGTCTTTATTAATGTAATGACTGTCAGAAGTAACGACATGTTCAATATTTAATTTTTTAGCCAAATCCACACATTGTCTTGATAGTTTTAATTGCTCTTTGTCACTATGACTTTGAAGTTCAATATAATAATCGTTACCAAATTCTTTTTTATATCTCAAAGCAATTTCTTTTGCTTTTTGAGGTTCGCCCCATTGAAAATTTCTTTGCACTTCTCCTGCCATACATGCTGATAAAACTATTAGTCCTTCTTTGTGTCGCTTCAGTAAGTTGAAATCTATTCTTGGCTTATAATATTTTCCCTCTAAATGAGCCAATGTTAAAAGTTTATTTAGATTAATTCTCCCTTGTTCAGTTTTGCTCAATACGATAAGATGATAATATTTATTATTCTTATCTTTTATCTGGATATCATCAGTAATATAAAATTCACAACCATAAATAAATTTTATATTATTATCTCGACATAATTTATATAACTTTATGGCACTGAAAACATTACCGTGTTCAGTAATAGCAAGTGCAGATTGATTAAGTTGTTTAACCTTATCAACCATATCTTCTAATTTTATAGTGCTATCGAGTAAACTATATGTTGAATGATTGTGCAGATTTATAAACAACTAATCATCTCGCTTTCTGATTTAATTCAATTCTTTCCCACATAAAGGACAATAAAATATCTCTACGCTGTATTTTAGAGTATAATCACAATCAGATCCCCCAAATCCATCATCATCAAAAAATTCAAATCCCCAAACTTCTAGTTCATAAATTCCATTATCATATTTTACAATACGTATATCATTATCTGTATCTAAATCTCCATTACAAATACAATTCGTTAATTTTGCACGTGACTTTGGTAATGTAAATTCAAATGTTTTACAGTTAAGTCCACATGCCAAAAACCTTCTTTCAGCTTTGTTTACTCCAATTATTAATATTGGATGCCCATAAAGCTTTCCCCATATTGGTGGGTTTATAAATTTCATTGTACATTACATCCTTTCTGGTTTTTATTTTATAAAACACTTGATTTATTAACCGCATAAAAGTTTCGTTTTATTAACTTAGTCATTTTTTAGTGACTAAGTTACCTGTTACTTGGTCACTACTTGGTCACTTTTTAATCTTTTTATACATATATTTTTTAAATATTCTTCATTTGTATCTATTCCAATATATTTTCTGTTTAACTTATTTGATTCAACCACAACAGTTCCGCTGCCCACCATTGGCTCTAAAACAATCATATTTTCTTTCGTAAAACATTGTATAAAATCTGATGCTATTTTATCTGGAAATGTTGCGGGGTGCTGTAGTTTTATTTTCCCTATAACGCTTGACTTAGGAGTTTCTCTACTTGAATTTTTATAATGAATTATAGTTCCTTGGTATTTTTCTTTTGGTAGTTCATATACCTTATTTGTGTCATATACAGTTGTCCCGTCTGTTTTTCTATTACCCAATCCCTTTTTGGTTAATCCATACTCAGGCTTTGTAAGTTCTTTCATATGTTCTTTGTTGAAATATTGTGGTCTTTTACCTTTAATAAAAATTGGCATATATTCATGATCTACTCTAAATCTTTTATCCCACCATGCTCCAGGCGTTCCACTTCGTGCATATATACATGTTTCCCACAAATCTAACTCTGTATTATCTATCCAGTTAACAATAGTTTTAAAAGACGTTCCTGATTTTCTTCCGTCTTTCGTTTGATCCTGTATAACCATCACACATATTCCGCCATTTTTAAGCACCCTTGATATTTGTTGCCCAACAGCAGGTAAATCTATTTGCCATTTATCTTTTTTATAATCTCTTATTTTATCATATGGAGGAGAAGTAATTACTAAATCAACACATTCATTAGGAAACTTTTTCATCCATTCAACACAATCCCCTAAAAACAACATTCCATCTTTATCATAATAGTAACTTTCATTAATTAATTCTTTCAGTGTCATTTGTCCCTCACTTATTTAATTTATTTTCATTAACTTAATAAATCATTCATTTTATAAATATGTTTCCCCATTATATTTTTTATTTTTAAAATCATCTTCTAATTTTACAACTTGTTTAATTTTATAATCTACCCCACTATAACTTAATGCTTCGGTAAATGCATCAATATACAAATTTGGATTACAATGTATGTTATCGTTCCAATAAATTATATATCCTCTATCAACATCCAAAAGTGCTGTTTGAGCATAATCAAATTCTTGTATTTCATCAAATGGACAATCTTTAATTGATGTACATATTTCTTCATCAATTAATGTAATAAGATTTTCTTCTGGCACTATAGCAATTTGTTGTAAAATTAACATGCTTTCACTCTCCTTAGTTTTATTTAAAAATTCTTGAAACTCTTCTTTTGTCATATTATATGGCAAAAACCTCTCTGTTACCCATTCAAAAGGTTTTAAATGATTTTGTAATGTTTCCCTTGCATCTTCCCTTGCTTCTTCTGCGCGATATTCAATATAATCTTCTTCCGTCATATTCCAATGAGTAGGACAGTCTACTATTGAAGAAAACCTACAATATAATCCATTTGGTTGTTTTGCGATGAAAGATCCCACAAAAATTCACCTCCATAAATACTTCATTTTAATTTCTATCCATTTTGTAATATTTTCTTAAATATTTTTCGCCATAAGCAAAC
>PWUQ01000016.1 GCA_003563585.1 Candidatus Parvarchaeota archaeon | reverse complement strand
TTAGACGTTTGTACTTGTCTTTTAATTCGTGCAGGTGCTTTTTTGTTTTTTTCAAATCTTTTTCTAATAACGTTTCTTTACTTTCTTTTTCAATATGTCTTTCTCGTTTATTCTTTTCAGAATTAGTTTCTTCAGATTTGTTTGTAATAGCATCATTAATATTCTTACATTTACCAAGAACTATTTTTTGTTTTATTTCATCTGACAGATATTCTTTATCAATAGAAATCAATTTCTTATCTATTTTTTTAAAAAGAGATTCGTATTTTTTGAATGCATAAATAGCCGAAGCACAAGCATCTTTTTGATGAGAATCTTTTAAATTTAAATCATCAAAAAATTCATCAACTATATTCTGTTTTTCATCAGATTTTATATCTTTATTCGGAGAGATTAGTTTGGCATCCATTTTTCTACAAAGTTCGATTAAAAGCGAAGAAGGTTTTTTAACATCACAAGCAAAAATAATTACTCTTCCTCTTTTTAAAGTCCAATCTATTATATCATTTAATCCAAGTTTTTTTGCACTATGAAAATCAATCATATTACAATTTAAATCAATCGCACACAAACCTGTTTTTACACCAGGATCTACTCCAACAATCAAATATCTATTTTTCATAGTCTTCTTCAAGAATTTGTTTTATTCTTTTAATCGTTTTTGAACCAACATTTTTTACTTTTTTCATATCTTTATCTTCAGCGTTAATAAATGTTTTAATAGTTTTAAAATGATTAAGTATATTTCGAGCAGTTTGTCTTCCAACACCTGGAAAACTTGATACAACATATTCTTTTATTTCTTTTTTGTCAAGAGGCTTTCTTTCACCCCTAAGTCTAACTAATTTATTTTTTCCGATTTGTTCTCTTTCAGCAATCATATAAAGAAAAATTGCAGTTTCGTCTTCTCCACTGGATTCTATTATAGGTATTTTATAATCTATTGTGAGAGAACATATTGCTCCTCTTATAGCATTAGGATGAATCTTTCTTTCAGTATAAATATCATTGGTACCTTCAAGAATTATTGCCGACTTTTCGAAATTAGAAACCATATTTTTAGCCTGTTCAAATAGTCGATTATCTGTCAAAGATTGAAGGAAATCACCAGTTGTCTTTTTTTCTATACAAACATCTTTTGAAAGCAGAAAATCACCCACAGGAAGTTTTTTTGAATCTATGATTACTCCCATTTCATAAAGTTTCTTGACTACATTTGAACGCAGTTCTCTTGAATCCACAAGTATTTTTATTTTATTTTTCAAATTCAACAAGTCTCCTTTGCGGATTATTAGTATCCTTTTTTATTTCTTTTAATGCATTATTCATTTTTCTTTCTTTATGAAATGACACCCAATAATATTTTTCATCAATAGTTCCTTTTGTTATCAATAATATAACTTCTCCAGGAGAACGTCTAGCTGTTCTCCCTCTTCTTTGGATGGTTCTCAAAGCACTAGGGATAGGTTCAAAAAATATAACCTTTTTAACTTCAGGTATATCCAACCCTTCCTCTCCAATACTACTGCTTACTAATACATTATATTTTTCTTTTTTAAATTTTTCAAGGGTTTTAATTTGCTCTTTTTGACTCATACCTTTTTTTTGTCCTATAAATTTTATTGGATGTATTTCTGGATACTTTTTCAAATTATTCATTATATTTTTTACAGTGTTTCTATAATTTGTAAAAACAATTGTTTTTGATTCTGGTTCAATAAGTTCCGGAAGTTTTTCAAATTTAGGGTGTTCTATACCCATAGATCCAAGCTCGAACGTTCTTTTCATAGCTTCTTTAAAATCAGAATCGTTCAAAAGTCCCTTCGTTGCTTTTACTTTATAGTATTGTCCTTTAAGTTTTTCAAAAAATTTTGAAAGTGTTTTTATTCCCTGAGTTTGAAGAAGTTCCAAACAATGAAGTATTTTTATGCAAGCGGCTATTTCTGAAACATATTTCATTAAAGCAAAATCTCCATTCTGTCTCGCTTCTCCAGCTGTTTTTGATTGCTTTCTCAATAATTCACTTTTTCTTATTTTTTGTAAATCAATAGTTTCTATAATCCCTTCATTTTTTAGAATAGACAATCTTTTTCTCAACGAAATTTCAAAAAGTTCTTTCAATTCTTTAAGATTTTCAGGAAAATCTATAAACACCTTTTTTATATCTCTTTTTTCTACATAAGGAGAAACATCTGGAGAATTTTCATGTCTTATTTCAACCGCATTTATGTACAAATTTTTTCTAATTTTGTTTATATATTCTTTATCGCTTCCCGGGCTTGCAGTGAGTGCCAAAATTTTAGCATTTTCATTTTTTACATAATTTTTTGCAAGAAAAACATAATCATAATCTCCAACAGCCCTATGTGCTTCATCAAAAATAATAAGTGAGATTTTTTCAAGTTCTATTCTACCATTTATCAAGTCATTGGCTATTGTTTGCGGCGTAGCAAAAATTATATCAGAATCATTCCAGATTCTCCTTCTTTCATCAGGTGCTATAGCTCCTGTTAATGTAGTTAAGATTTTTTCAGAATCTAAATTATTTGAAAAAGTAGAATAATGTTGTTTGCAAAGGGGTTTTGTCGGTGCGAGAAAAAGAACTTTTGAATTAGGATATTTTTTTAAACGATGTATAGCCAACATCAATGCAATCAATGTTTTTCCTAAGCCAGTGGGAATAATCACTAGTGTATTCTTTTTAGTAGCTGTGTGAAATATTTTTTCCTGATACAATCTAGGTTTCAATTTTTTAATTTCCATTTTAAAATTCTTCTATACACATATTAATAATTGTTTCATTATCTTTTCCAAATATAAAATCACCTTTCAAATTTTTATTTTTTAAAATTTTAGGCAACCAATATATGTCATCATTCCACATTTTTTCAAATGGTATGTCTTTAAAATCAAACCAAACAGGTTTCATCTCTTCAGTCTCTTTAGGTTTTCCTTCCCATTCTCCCGCAACAAAAATATGAACTTTTTGATTCCAATCTTTGGAGTGTGGGAAAAGAAATATTAAGTTTCCTCTCTTTTTGAAATTTTCAGGATAAACACATATCAATGTTTCTTCAAACAATTCTCTTATTGCTGCTTTTTTAATATCTTCTCCATCCTTAACTTTTCCGCCAAAACCATTATATTTATTTTTTCCAAACCCTCGTTTTTTCATTCCTAAAAGAATTTTCTTATTTTTTTTATCTATCAGAAAACAAAGCGTCGCGTCTTTCATTGATATCACAAAATGCGGGAGACAGGGTTCGAACCTGCGTAGGGACTAACCCACTAGGTCTTGAGCCTAGCCCGTTAAGTCTTCCAAAAGCAAAAGCTTAAGGGAATTGACCACTCCGGCACTCCCGCTTAGATTATTCATTCTAGTTATTTCTTTTTAAACATTTTGTATAAATTAATTAAGAACTTCTTATTTCTCTGAGCTGATTTTTTATACGTTCGAACTCATTCTTCAATTGCATAAGAGTTTTTATTTCCTCACCAACTTCCGGTTCTTTTATTTCTTCCTTTTTCTTTGGTTTAGGTGGTGCCACAACTTTCTTATGTTTTATTTCTTTGAATTCCTTTTCTGGAATCAGCTTTTCAAAATCATTAAAACCTTTTTCTATTTCATTAAGTTTTTTTGAAAATTCTTTCTTCAATTTTTCTTTTTCCTCAGAAATTTTTTGAATGTTAATCATTAACTGAGAATATGTAGAAAGATTCTTTGCCAAATCTCTTAGTGTCATATTTAATAAATTCGCATTATCTAAACGTACAAATGAGACATCGTTTTTTTTCATTTTTATCACATCACATTCAATGGGCCCGGTGAGAGTCGAACTCACGAGCTCCTGCGTTCTCAATTAATATTTGTGAGGCAGGTGTCATAGCCACTAGACCACGGGCCCAGTGGTTTAAATTTTTTTAGTCTTCAGTCGAGGTAAATGTGTCATCCAAATAACTTACCAACTTTTCTATTTTGAGCAAAATATTTATTGCGTCATTCATAGTTTCTTTTTCTTCTTTATTCTTTTCCTCAATATTTGACAAGACTTTTTTAGTGGCTTCTATTTTTTCATCCAATTCTCTTACTTTTTTCATTACATCTTTATACTTGTCTATTTTAATGAATATATGAGGTTTATCTTTTACCCTTGGTAATGCTCCAAACTCAGATTGAATCCTATCATTAGCTTCTACACCACGTGGTTCTGGTTTTGGTGCTGGTATAGGTTCTGGTGCTCTAAATGGTGGTAACTGTGTTTCATGTGGTTGTGTTGGAGGCATAAGTTCTTCAGGAGACCTGAAACCCTCACCGAAATTTAAAGACCTTTGAGTATCATTGCCTCTCGGTTTAAACTCCACATCCTCCTCTGCAGGATATTCTGGAGAGTAATCATCATCATCTAAAATCTCCGCCTTTTCTTCAAAAGGAAAATCATCATCTTTCTTTTTCTTAAAAAAACCCATAAACATCACCTTTCAAAATCAAGTATTTCAACTTTAATAAACTTTTTTAATAATAACTTTCTTGGAAATAACGTTGGGCTGCTCAAAATTTTTCTTAATAATGTTGGTATTTTTAGGTAGTTTATTCTTTTTTCAAAGTGTTTACGCATTTAACATTTCAAACCCAAATGTGACACTAGGAGACACCATTAGTTTTGAAAAAAGAGTATGCACAAGAGGCTCAAATCCCAAATTTTTTATACAAGAACCTTCTGGGAGATTCGTTTTATTCCCAGAATATGTTAATGTTTCTATTGAAAGAGGAGAATCTTGTGGTACGCTTGGAAGAAGGTATTACTACATAAATGGAACTATAAAGATTACAGAAGAACTCCAAAAAGGAGAGTACATTATTAACACTAGATTTTCAAGACCTATAAGAGATTATATATTTAAAGATTCTTTTTTTGTGGATTTTGTAGATTGGAGATATTCATTCCAAGAGGAATATGGATGGAA
The DNA here is from genome assembly GCA_003563585.1 of Candidatus Parvarchaeota archaeon. Taxonomy (GTDB): domain Archaea; phylum Nanobdellota; class Nanobdellia; order CSSed11-243R1; family CSSed11-243R1; genus CSSed11-243R1. The sequence continues at coordinate 221 of PWUQ01000016.1, read as the reverse complement.
CCAAAAAAATTTTAACGACTCTAATTGGAAAAATGGTAACATGCCTTTTGGAAATTCCAATTTGTTTTATAATATTAATATTCATAATATTATTCCATCAAGTTAATTAGTCGATCTGTATTATAGAATAATTTTGTAAAATATGCCAGAATATATTAAACTTTAGTTATTATTTTTTAAAATAAAATATGAAAAACAAACTACTCTTACTCATACTAGAT